>JANMGS010000702.1:0-5124 GCA_031374745.1 Ferruginibacter sp.
ATACTTGGGTGGTGCGCAGCTACGAAGGAAAAGTAAAAGAACAAGCCACTAGGCTTGTAAAAAATCAAATTGCTGGCTTGCCGGAAGATGAAAAAGATGCCATCATCTTTGCAAAAACACAACGCATTTTAGACAGTACAAAAGAAAAAGAAATTTTTCCAATAACAGGTACTACTTACCAAAAATGCAAAGAGTACGAACTAAACCTTGGTTTGGATTTGCAAGGTGGCATGGGTGTAACCATGGATGTAAGCTTAGAGAAATTGTTGGAATCGCAAAGCAACAGTCCTAAAGACCCAGCATTGCTGAGGGCAATACAAACAGCCAAGGCGCAGCAAGCAAGTACCGAAGGAAATTTTATAGAAATTTTCACTGCTGCCTATGCTGCACAAAATGGTTCTGGAAAGCTATCACAATTATTTTCTGGTCCAAATAAGGAAGTAAAAATTGGTGACAATGATGCTGCTGTCACTTCTAAATTGAAAGAAATTGGTAAAGGAGCTATCAACCAAACATTTAAAATTCTTCAAAAGAGAATTGATAAATTTGGTGTAGCACAACCAAACTTAAATTTAGACGTAAACAAAGGCGTAATAAATGTAGAGCTTGCTGGTGTTACCAATCCAGAAAGAGTACGTAAATTTCTTCAATCATCTGCCAACCTTCAGTTTTGGAGTGTGGTAATGTTGAAAGACCAAGCTTTTCAAAAATCATTTACCGATGCTGATAAGGCACTGGCTAAATTTTTGAAAGGTACAAGAGATACTACCAATATGACCGACTCTGCAAAAAAGGTTATGAGGGCAGAAGAAGCGGGTATTATAGGTTCTATTCTACAATTTCCTTTAGATCAAAAAACCGGTCAGTTGTATGAAACACCCTATATAGGTATCGTAGCATCAAAAGACACTGCTTTATTAAATTCTTATATTACCAATACGGTATTTACAACCATTCTTGGGAATAATGTAAAATTAATGTACGGCGTGCAGCAAAAAGGTCAAGGCCAAGCTAAAGGCGGTTCATTCTTCGAATTATACGCCCTAGAAAAAGTGAATGGCATGGAAAAAGCACCGCTTGAAGGTGATGGAGTAGCAGAGGCCAGCCAAGGGTATGATGAAAAAGGAATGCCTTCCATTAAAATGCAAATGACAGCAGCAGGTTCTAGAACTTGGGCTAACCTTACAGAAAAAAACAACCAACGTTTCGTAGCCATATCATTGGATGACGCTGTGTATTCTGCACCAAGGGTAAACGGTAAGATTGAAGGTGGTAACACGGAGATATCTGGAACATTTACAGTAGAAGAAGCACAAGATTTATCAAACGTATTAAAATCTGGTAAACTAGATGCTCCTGCAAAAATTGTACAAGAGCAAATAGTAGGTGCCACCATTGGTCAAGAAGGTTTGATAGGTGGTAGAAACTCATTCTTAATTGCATTTGCCGTAATATTTATTTTAATGTTGGTTTATTACAACACGGGTGGTTGGGTAGCTAATATTGCCTTAATATTAAACTTGCTATTTACCATTGGTGTATTGGCCATGTTTGGCTTCACACTTACTGCAGCGGGTATTGCCGGGTTGGTACTTACCATCGGGCTTGCAGTAGATACCAACGTAATTATATTTGAAAGAATAAAAGAGGAACTTACCAAAGGAAAAGCATATCCTGCAGCTATCAGCGAAGGTTATCGTCGCTCACTAGCTCCTGTATTGGATGCTCACATAACCTCTTTGCTTACTGCCTTTATTCTATTGTATTTTGGATTGGGACCCGTACTTGGTTTTGCAACTACACAAATCATTGGTATATTATTATCTTTATTTTGTGGTATTTTGGTTTCAAGATTAATTACAGATTTACGCACTGACAAAAGTCATCACTTCAATTATTTTACAACCCTTTCTCGTAAAATATTTCAGCATGCAAATTATAAGTTCATCGAAAAAAGAAAGTATGCATATATATTGTCTGCTATCATATTAACCTTGGGCATAGCCTCATTTTTCCATGGTTTTGACCTAGGTGTAGAGTTTAAAGGTGGTAGAAGTTATACAGTGAGTTTCGATAAAGCATTAAAAAATTCCGATGTACAAGATGATTTAGCGAAATCATTTGGCGGCGAGTTTCCTATTATTAAAACAGTAGGTGATCGTAAACATTTAAATATTACTACTTCGTATTTGATAGACAAAGACAATGCAGACATAGAAGTAAGAACAAAATTGTATGAAGGGTTAAAAAAAGTATTACCTGCTTCGTTAACCTACGAACAATTCGACAAAAATAATATCCAAAGTTCTGCTACCGTTCTTCCATCTATATCGGATGATTTGAAACGTGGAGCTGTAAAAGCTACGATATTTGCTATGTTGGCAATTTTCGTTTACATCTTTATACGTTTCCGTGATTGGAGATATTCTGTAGGTACAATTGTTACATTGATACATGATGTATTGGTAACATTGGCTGTATTCTCTTTCTTAAAAGACATCGTTCCTTTTCCTTTAGAAATAGACCAGCATTTTATTGCAGCTGTATTGACCGTTATTGGATTCTCTATGAATGACACGGTAATTGTATTTGACAGAATACGTGAGTATAGTAGGGATATGAAAGGCGAAACAAAAACAAATATAATTAACCGTGCAATAAATGATACATTGAGTCGTACCATCATGACTTCACTTACAGTATTCTTAACATTGCTTATCCTATTCATTTTTGGTGGAGAGGTTACAAGAGGATTTGCATTTGCGATGATGATAGGTGTTATAACAGGTACATACTCTTCTATATTCGTAGGAGCGCCAGTATTGGTAGATTTTGCAAAAGACAAACCATTGGGTGCTGCTGCAGAAGTTGTGGTAAAAAAGAAAGTAAAAGCGCCAGAATTGTAAGCGTCAGCTAAATATGATATCAAAAAGTCCTCGATGCAAATCGGGGACTTTTTATTTGAGTTAGCTTTGGGATGAGAAGAAGTATTATGGTGAACATTGATGAAAATTGGTACTTAATTAATCAATTCTATGAAGGTTGCTAGCAGACTACATTGGAATAAAATGATTTTTAGCTGAAGGGCTCACGAGAAAAATGTACGGGACAGGTTTGGTGGGAGGATCGATATATAAAAAAGTAGTTGATAAGCATAACAGCACCCTAACAAGAAAGAGAATGTGCTACATTATCGTTTACTATAAAGATTCTAGCAGCCAAAAGAGATATCCAAATTAAAAATAATTGGCATAACTTGGTGTCAAAAAATAAACCTAGTTACTATATGATAAATAGGATGCATAAAAATGACCGTGTAGATTGGAAAACGGTTACCTCACCAAAAAATTTATTGTTGATAGCAATAGGCATCTGCCTAGCGGTATTAGCCATGAAAGGCTTTATGATTCCCAATAAATTTTTGGATGGAGGCATTACCGGTATTTCTATTTTACTTCACGAATTGTTTCATATAAATATTAGTTTTTTGGTTATCATACTCAATGTACTTTTTATTTATTTGGGTTATAAAAGAATAGGAAAAACATTTGCTGTACAAACCTCCATTGCTGTTGTGCTGCTTTCTATTGGCTTGCTTTTTATAGATATCAACCCAGTAACACACGACAAATTATTGATTGCTATTTTTGGTGGTATTTTGATGGGTACGGGTGTAGGCTTGGTAATACGAGGCGGCGGCGTAATTGATGGTGCCGAAGTAATTGCCGTTTTTACTGGAAGAAAAACTGGGTTTTCTAACAGCGAAATTATTATGCTCATCAATTGCATCATATTTACAGTGGCCGCTTTCGAATTTGGTATTGAAACAGCCATGTATTCCATCATCACTTATTTTACTGCAACAAGGGCCATCAATTATGTTGTAGATGGAATAGAAGAATTTACAGCAATGAATATCATATCATCGCAACCAGAAGAAATAAAGAATTATTTGGTAAATGAATTGGCTAAAGGTATTACTGTTTATAAAGGAGAAAGAGGCTACCTGCCCGGAAGTTTTGAAGTAAAGACTGAGACAGATATTATTGTAACTATTGTAACTCGTTTAGAAATAAAACAAATTCAAGAAGCGTTAACTAAAATAGACCCCAAAGTATTTATATATGTGCAAAGTATAAAAGAAGCTGCTGGAGGTATTTTAAAACACAAGGCTCATGCCAAATAAAATGAGCATGAAAACATTTGTCACTAATCTCCTGAAAGAAAATCTTTCATCTTCATACTATTATCATAACATTGAGCATACTTCATATGTTGCAGCCAAGGCAATAGAAATTGGAAAAAACGAAGGCTGCACAGCTAAAGAAATGCAGTTATTAGAAACGGCAGCACTGTTGCACGACACTGGCTTTATTAAAACCTATGCCAATCATGAAAAAGAAGGTTGTAAAATCGCAAAAAAACACTTGCCATCCTTTGGATTTAATAATGCCGAAATTTCTATTATTTGCGGAATGATTATGGCAACAAAAATACCCCAATCGCCAAAAACCAAATTAGAAGAAATTATTGCAGATGCTGATCTAGAATACCTTGGAACAAAAAAGGCACAAATAGGGTCCAATAATTTGTATAGAGAATTGAGTACTTTAAAACCAATGCTAACAAAAGAAGCTTGGCTTATAATAGAAATTGATTTTATAAGAGCGCATCATTACTTTACAGATTACTGTAGAAAAAATAATGAGGAACAAAAACAATTGTATTTAAAAAAGTTAGTGAATAAAAAAGTATAAATTTATAAATAATTTATACTCATTAATTATGCAACGATTTTACAACATTATATGTTTATTGTTTGCCGCTAAAATTGCTTTTTCACAATCTTTCAATGTAAACAGTAACAATGCAAGTGGTAAAACTTTTGCAATTATTATCGGTATTTCAGGCTATGAAAACAAGTCATTGCCACAGTTAAAATATGCAGATAAAGATGCCCTAGTGTTTTCGGAATGGTTAAAATCTAATGCCGGTGGAAATGTACCAGATGCTCAAATAACAATACTGTTAAATAAAGAGGCAACGATTGCTGCCATATTAAATGCACTGGACTGGGTAAAAGCGCAAACGACTACCAACGACTTGGTTTACTTTTATTTTTCG
>JANMGS010000755.1:0-3287 GCA_031374745.1 Ferruginibacter sp.
AAAAATGGAATTTTGCTTATGGCATTGAACCCAAAATATAAAATGAGGCAAACCAAACCGCTTATTAAAAATGCAACAACTGCATTTTGAGTAAAGCTGCTACAACATAAACTCACCGCAGCAAATACTGCCGATAATAAATACAGTCCAATATAACTGCCGGTTATGCCACCAGTATCTATATTGCCTTGGGTACTCAACGTTTTTATGCATACTATATAAATAAAAGTTGGTAGAATGACGATAAGCAACACCACTAAAATGGCTACATATTTACCCCATATTATTTGCCAAGCGGTTAGTGGTTTTGTTTGTAGTATTTCAAATGTACCTGTTTTATATTCTTCCGAAATAGCGTGCATTGTAATAGCAGGTACCAAAAATAAAAGCACCCAAGGCGCAAGCTCAAAAAACTTATCGAGCGTGGCGTAACTATTTTCTAAAATACTGCTTTGTGGCAAAACAAAAAGGAATACACCACATACTAGCATAAATAATATGATGGCAATGTAACCTGTGAGATTACTAAAAAACCTGTTTAACTCTTTTTTGCAAATGCTTAGCATACTGTTTTAAAATTGATGCAATTTAAGCATAGGAATCTAAAGTTTTGAAGGTTCTAGAGATATGTAGTAAAAGTTGATTTTTTTTGGTTAAAAGTATGATGGATTTAAACTATTTATAAGGCGGGTTTTGTGCCTGTTTTTGTTGTATAATCTTCGTTATGATAAAAGTTGATAAATGATTTGCCGCTGAAGACCGAACATATGCTTTTTATTGTTGTTGGATGAGCGCCATAAAATTATTTTTATCCCTGTTTTTTTAGTATAGACAATTCATTTTTTTTATAATATTTACAGATTTTTTGTAAACCGCAACTTTCGCACTTTGGCTTGCGTGCTATACAAGTATAACGGCCATGTAAGATAAGCCAGTGGTGCGCTCTGTGCACATATTCTTTGGGGATATGTTTTATGAGTTGTTTTTCTGCGGCATTGGGTGTTTTGGCACCTATTGTAAGACCTAAACGAGCACTTACCCTAAAAACATGGGTATCTACTGCCATATTGGGTTGCTCGTCTATTACCGATGTGATTACATTGGCTGTTTTTCTTCCGACACCGGGTAGCTCCACCAATTCATCTACCGTCATTGGTACAATGCCATCATATTTCTCCATGAGTAATTTACTCATACCTACTAAGTGTTTTGCTTTATTATTGGGGTAAGAGATGCTTTTTATGAGTGCAAAAATTTCTTCAATGCTTGCATTACTCATAGATGCGGCATCTGGATATTGCTCGAAAATAAAAGGTGTAGTTAAATTTACTCTTTTATCTGTGCATTGGGCAGAGAGTATTACGGCTACTAATAATTGGAAAGGGTCATCGTAAATAAGTTCCGTTTCTGCTTCTGGAGAATTTTCTAAAAAATACTGTATTAAGAATTTGTACCGCTCTGCTATTTTCATTTGAATTTAATATGTACAAATGTAAGCCTACAAATTATATTTGTAAGGATGTTGTAGGTAAAATGAAAAACCCGAACCAAACGATTCGGGTAATTATTTTAGCATATAACAACGATGCTATGAAAACACTTCTATTCCTTGTTTAGAATAATTTAAAATATTATCCACCGATCTATCGTCCGGGGATATTAATTTAATGGCGTTCAGACGGTTTTTTGCAGATTCCAATATTTGGAACCTTTCTTGCAAATCTAGGTCTGATTCGAGCTGTTGTTGTATGATATTATTTTTCTCAGGCGAACATTCTTTATATAAGTACTGAAGAAGATCGTCCTGTGTAATATTCACCATAAAATCGTTTAAATCGTTAAAAAAACCATACTGTAATAGAAACGTGCTGTTGCATTATTTTATTGTGTTCATTATGCATTTTTATTTTTTATATGTAATAAAGAGGTCTTCATTGTCTTTTTTCATATAAAAGTTCTCTCTTGCATACTTTTCAATAGACCCAGCATCTGTTTTCAATAGGCTCAATTCTTTCTTGGTCTCCTTAATTTCTTTTGTTAAATGCCTTTCACTTGTTTTTAAATCTTTTAGCTTATTAGATCTACCAATAATAGTACCTACATCTTTTGGGTCAAAAAACAACATCCAAACAATAAAAGCCACTGATGTAATAATATACTTGTTCTTTAAGAAGCTAATTACTGGTTTTAATGTTTGGATGTTCATAATAGAATAATTTCAATAATTATTTACCAAATTTAACTTTTCCTGCCGGATATACACCACTATCAGCCAATATTTCTTCTATACGGATGAGTTGGTTGTATTTTGCCATACGATCGCTTCGGCTAGCAGAACCAGTTTTTATTTGTCCACAATTGAGTGCTACAGCTAAATCTGCAATAGTACTATCTTCCGTTTCGCCACTTCTATGACTCATAATAGTATTGTATCCCGCATTTTGTGCCATAGAAACCGCATTGATGGTTTCTGTAAGTGTGCCTATTTGGTTCACTTTTACAAGTAATGCGTTGGCTATTTCTTCGTTTATCCCTCTTTCTAATCTATCAACATTGGTTACAAATAAATCGTCGCCTACTATCTGGCACTTTTTGCCTACTGCATCTGTAAGCATTTTCCAACCTTTCCAATCATCTTCTGCCATACCATCTTCTATAGAAATAATAGGATATTGTTTTACCCAACTTTCCCAATATTTTACCAATTGCTCACTGGTCATTTTCTTTCCATCACTCTTATGAAAAATATATTTTTTTTCTTTTGCATTCCAAAGCTCACTATTGGCAGCATCCATAGCAATACCTATTTGGCTGCCTGTTTTATACCCAGCTGCTTGTATGGCTGTCAATACAGTTTCTATAGCTTCTTCATTGCTTTGAATGTTTGGTGCAAAACCACCTTCATCGCCCACATTTGTGCTAAAACCTTTTTTCTTTAATACCGTTTTTAATGCATGGAAAATTTCTACACCCCATTGCAAGCCTTCACTAAAAGATTTTGCTCCTACAGGCATAACCATAAATTCTTGAAAATCTATTTTGTTATCGGCGTGTGCACCACCATTTAAAATATTCATCATTGGTATAGGCAATACTTTAGCATTTGTACCACCTATGTACCTATATAATGGAAGGTTGGCTTCTAATGCAGCTGCTTTTGCCACAGCTAAGCTTACGGCTAGTATGGCATTTGCACCAAGCTTGCTTTTATTTTTTGTGCCATCAAGTGCTATCATCATTGCATCTATACCTGTTTGGTCTGCCACATCCCAACCCAATAAATTTTC
>JANMGS010000764.1:0-2024 GCA_031374745.1 Ferruginibacter sp.
GATCATGGCAATGTTATAAAAATAATTTCTCCGAAAAAATATGAAAAACTCCTTATAGCTGTCATTATTATGAAAAATTATAAAAACAAAAACCCACGTTACGAAACCGCAAAGAATGTTGTGGAAGATAGTGCTGCTAGGTATAGTAGCAGTGAAAAAAAATGTTTGTATTGTTATAGCCCAATGCAAAGCAATGAAGAGGGTAATTACCATACTGCATGTTGCAAAAAGTTTTTTGGTCAAGCTTATGTACCCACTGTTGACTATAACAAAGAAGCCTTAAAAGAATTGGCTGAACAATTTTTAAAAACCAATATGGCAGTTACCGGAGTACAACCAAAAGTTAGTTTGAGTTGGTACCGTAAGCAGGAAAAAAATCCTGTGAAAAAATTAACCGTAGTGGGGCTCTATGGCGATTATATACTAAAGCCACCAAGCGATTATTACCAATGCTTACCCGAACTTGAAGATTGCACGATGCATATGGCAAAAGTATGCGGGCTACAAACAGTACCACATAGTTTATTTTATTTATCAGATCATACACTATGTTACTTAACAAAAAGAGTGGATAGAAGCAGAACAGGCATGTACCATATGGAAGATATGTGCCAACTTACAGAACGCTTAACCGAAGATAAATACAAGGGCAGCCACGAGCAAGTAGCAAAGACAATATTAAAATACAGCAGCACACCCATGTTGGATGTTACGAATTTCTACGAATACGTTGTATTTAGTTTTTTAACGGGCAATGCAGATATGCATTTGAAAAACTTTAGTTTATTAGAAACGGAAGAAAGGGGGAAATACACATTAGCTCCAGCGTATGATATGTTGAGCACTGCATTGGTAAATAAAAAAGATATCGAAGAGTTGGCATTAACTTTAAATGGAAAAAAAAGCAATTTGAAATACGAAGATTTTTTAGCGGCATACGAAACAAATCATCTCACCAAAAAACTATTGGACAAAACGTTGGAAAATTTTTATTACTGCAATTTAGAAATGAAAGAAGTGGTGTATAAAAGTTTTTTTCCTAATGAAATGAAAGATGAATATGTGTTATTATTGAATAATAAAATGAAGCAGCTGAAAATGATGTAAAAAAAATTTGTTATCAATACTAATATCTTGACGGGGTTTTCGCAAGCAGACACAATACCTTATAATAAGAGCTCATTCATAAACCCCGACACACAACGATACTGAAGTTTTAGCCTTTAATCCTTTATCGTTCTTTTCTGCGTCGGGGTTTCACAGTTAGTACTTTTAGACTAGTAGGTTTATTTGTGTGAAAACCCCGCCGATAAAGCAAAACTACAAATTGATGATACGGCCAATAAATTTTATTCTTTATAAGTTATCAATATTTTTACAGGCTTACTACAAATATGATCCCCTGCAAGTACACAATTACTAGAACTGTTTTGAATATAAATATTTCCATTTGTATGTACAAAATAATTATACTTTAACCTTGGGTCATTATCATAAGCAGGTGGTATCCAAACAGCATTACCAGCAATACCTACTAGCACACTTACTGATAGTACTTTTGTGGCATCTACCCCAAGTAAACTAATAGCTTGTGAACCATTGTTTACAGCCGAAGTGGTGCCACTAAGCTCTACCGTTTTAATAGCAGGGGCTCCATTTGCCTGTGAACCTAGCCTTGTATAACCATTTAAATCTACATTGGCATTTTTATATACTACCATGGCATTGGAGCGGATGGTTGAGCTACTGGAGATATATTGGCCATTGCCTATATATAATAGAGGGTCAGTAGCAACCCACGCTGTAGGGTTTGAAGATGCTATTGTATCATTATATCTACCTAATGCTAATGAGTTAAGTGATTTTGAAATTGTGCCACTACCCATTGCAGTAGAATAATCTCCGCTTGAAATTGTGCCTGCACCCATTGCAGTAGAAGCATACCCACTTGCGTTACTAGTTACACCCGTTGCTGTCGCAGCCTGACCACTTGCAATTGTTGCATTACCTATTGCAGTTGCAAA
>JANMGS010000775.1:0-7308 GCA_031374745.1 Ferruginibacter sp.
CAAAAAATGACCAAGGCGGAAAGGGAAGCCGCCAAAGTAAAGAAAGAGGCCGATCTGGTAGAAGCATTTACAAAAGCAGGATTAAGTGCCGATGAGCAATTGAAAGCGAGGGCAGCATTGGAAGCTAGCAACGAGCAATCAAAACCTATTAAAGCGGATGCCTCGTTAGCAGATGACGTAAAAAAAGAAAAATTAGACGCTATTTATAAACAGCGTAACGACAACTTAAAAACCATTATGGGTGCTGATAAATACAAAATATTTAAAGCTGTTCAAAAAGCGCAGAAAGAAGCTTCAAAAACAGACTAATATTTTTATACTTTAATTTTTAGCAGCTCACTTAGGGCTGCTTTTTTATTTACCGAAATCAATCACACAAAACAGTAGGATAATTTTCTAGCGAGCCTCAAATAAAATGAACTTTGGCTGCAGTTGTAGGATCGATATTTTTTTATGCTAGCAGCGGTATAATGCGGGAAGATCGCACACATGTTATCACCTGCGCATATCTACACAGCGCATAAACTTTAGTTGGACTATTTTACTATTGGTATTAACTTTAAACAATGAAAAAAACGACTACGCTATTAATTGTAATACTGTTTCAACTTTCAATACACGCTGCTGCCTTTACAGATAGCAGTTTACTCATTTCACTCAACCAACAAATTGATAATTTTGTTGTGGCAAAAGATACCACCGCTTTAAATAAATTATATGCAAGTGATTTTGTATTTAGCCATGGCAGCGGCAATATTCAAAACAAACAAGATTGGCTTAGATCTGTAATAAAGGGAAATTTTGTTTCCCGCCAACATGATTCTGTAAGGGTAGAGCTACATCCCAACCTTGCCATAATGAGAGGCAAACTTTCGGTACATAAAAAAACAAATAATAAAACAGACCGATATCACTTACATTACATTCGGGTTTACGCCTACCGAAATAATCAATGGCAAATGATATCTCATATTACTACGGATGAGTATCATGAACCTCTGTAAAAGGTTGATTTACTAAATAAGAAACAATATTGTTTCAGTCTTTTTTGTTTTGTAATAAAAGCCGCAATCCTTGGTTGTTATTTTGTTTTGGGCACTTCTTTTATATGATACTCCTGTATCAACGCCGGATTCTCTGGCGACAAGGTAAAATAAACTTCTATATTTATTTTTTCGCCTTCCATAATAAAACTGCCACGCAACTGGTTCTCGGGTTTTGTTGCTTTTATGGCAATAATTTTTCCGGCTTTGCTGTATAAATTTTTAGCTTCCTTCTTCAAACTATCAATGGGATAATCAGGGAAAAAGTTTTCTGCAAAGATGCCGCTTTGTTCTGCGTTGTTCCAGTCGGGTAAAATTTTAAGCAATTCATTTTTGCGTTGCTCTAAAATTTTTGATGGAACGATTTGGCGTGGTTGCAGGCCGGCTAATTTAATCAACGTATCAAGCACCCGCAGGTTTATAGGAGTCATGGGGGCGTAAGTACGGTTGGCAAAAGCCATCACGCCAATACCGTAATCGGGCATAATGCGCCACTGGCTGCCAAAGCCGGGCAGGCCGCCGCTGTGGGCAATATAGGTTTTACCATCGCAATCTCTCATCCAGTTCAGCCCATAACAATAGGCAGTTGCAACTGCACAGTTTCTTCCATCAGGAAAAGTATATGCCGTATTTAATACATTCATACGCCAGGGCTGATGCATTTCCCTTACCGAACTTCTTTTAATCGGGCCATCATCTTTGGCATTGTTGGGCGGCCAGGCACTCATGTGAAAAGCCATGTAATTTGCAAACTCATCAATAGAACTGATCATAGCCCCCATGGCGCCCCAGCTGCCATCTTTGGTATCGTGCAGTAAAATTTCTTCGTTCCATTTCTCATTCAACCAACGATAACCATGCGCTAGTTTATCGGGTGCCACATCTGCAAATTCATAAGTGGTTGTTTTCATACCCAGCGGTTCTAAAATATTTTTTTTGATATAATCCTGGTAGCGCATGCCGGTAACTTTACTGATGATTTTTCCCTGCAGGGCAAACCCAAGATTGCTGTATTCATAAGCAATGCCCGGCGGGTTGGAAAATGAAATCTGTTTACCGATAAATTCCATCAGGTCTTTGTCATCATCAGCAAGCTGCCTGTCGCCCCAAGGATTGTCTTCTGGAAAACCGGCGCTATGCGTCATCAAATGCCGGATGGTAATGGCAGGCGCATCTGCTGTTGGGTATTTTAAATTTTTCAGTTCAGGAATATATAAATAAGCCGGGTCATCTAAATTCAGTTTTCCTTCATCACGCAGTTTTAACATGGCCATGCAGGTAAAACTTTTGCTCATAGATGCAATGCGAAAGAGGGAAGATGATGTAGCCGGTATTTTCTTTTCTACATCTGTGTAACCATAACTGTTTTTGTATAGCAACTGACCATCTACCACAATACCAAAAGATATAGCCGGAAAATGGTTGTCTGTAGCATATTTTTTATACAGGCTGTCTATTACCGAAAATGCTGCTTTTATTTTTTCTACCCGACTGGTGTCGGCAAAAGCTGCAGGCACATAAGCAGAATCGTATAGCACTGCTGCCGCATTTGACTTGTCGGCCGGTTGTTTACAGGAAATAAAAATGGTAATGACTGTAATAAATAAAAAATACTTCTTCATACTGATTGTTTTAATTGTTACCCATTTTGGTCTGCTGCTGTTTCCTGCACAAAAGTTGCAATTGATTTATGCTCGGCCATACATTCCATATGGGCGAGCTCCATCATTTCAGTGTCTTCCGGCAATGTAAGTCCGGCTTTTGCAAATTCGGTTTTTACTTCTGCATACCAATCTTCAAAAGATGTTTTTGTAAACATATTGTATTTATTTTAAGGTTAAAAAAGTTTTACCAACCACCGCCGCCGCCACCACCTCCGCCGCCGCCGCTGCTACCACCTCCAAAAGAAGAACCACCACCGGAAGAATTGGATGGGGGCGAACTGGCCGATGAAATAGCGCCGCTGAAAGATGAAGCAAAGGAAGAGCTGAAGTTATCATTGTCTCTACTCATGCTATGCGCAAATGAAGAGCTGGCTGCAGCTCCGCTAATTACCGCTGTGCTGAGGATGTCTTCAAATTTTTTGCCCCATTCTATTTCACAACCCAGTGCAATGGCATATGGTAAATATTTTTCGTATAGCTCCAGCGATTTTTTGGGCGGGCTCAAGGTATCAAATCTTTTTTCATCGGCTGTGGTTAGAAACATACGAAAGCCTTCTATCTTATCAACCAGTTGCCGCCCTTCGGGGCTGTACGCTTTTAACAAGTAAGAAAATATTTTTAAAACAATTACACAAAGAATGATACCGCCAACAAAATATCCTATCTGCCAAAAGTTTAACATTCTCAACGCCTGTACCAACCCGCCAAAAAAGCCCCAACCAGCCGCTATCATACAAACCAATACAGGTAGCGTTGTATACTTATTATTCAAGGCAAAAAAACCTTTTTTACTTTTTGCAAAGCCGTCTTTGCTTTTATAATTGTCTTCACAATAAGTTTGCACTGCTTTATTCAGGTCGCCCAAGTCGCTGTTGTATTTTCCTTTTTCAATGCGGCTGCCAATAAGGTCTTCTATATCGCTCCAGAATTCTTCATAGTTACTCACCTGTTTTTTTTCGGGCAAATCACTTTGGCTGATGATGTATTCGTTGTGTTTAAAAATAAGCCCTTCTCTTTCTACATCAATTTTAATCTTATGCCGCACGGCAGCATCTACAATGGTTGCCGCTGTTAACTGGTTGCTGAATTCTTGGTTTCGGATATAGCCCAATGCAGCCGGGCCAAAGCCTGCAGGCGGTTCAAACAAAGGATAGGCCGTTTCCTTTTCCGGATCACGTCCATATCGAAACCAAAAAATAAAACAGAAGATGGCAGAAAATAATGCGGCGATGGGTAAAAAGAAAACGGCTTTGTTGTTCCAAACATAATATTTTATGGTTTGCCAAAGCGATGGTTGGTTTTGTACAAATCCCTTTGGCCACGATGTCGCAATGGTAAAGCCATTATAAGGTTGCAAAGAAGTTGTTGTTTTAAAAACAATGATGGTACTGTCGCCTTCAGTAGTTGTGGTAAAGTTGCAGTTTTCAAACGTAGCTCCCTGCGGACCGGTGTAGCATTTATTGGATAAGGGTGATGCTCCCTTTGGTAAAATAACTGTACAACTTGCCGAGTCAATTTTAAAAGACCAGCCATTGCCGGTAACATTCCAATACAGTTCATCAAAGTCTTTTAATGATTTTAGCTGATGGTCTGTTTCGTAAGTAATGCTGTAGGTATACTCACCTTTATCTAAAAAAATATCCTTGCTTCCTGTGTAAACCAACATACCGTTCTTATGATTTTCGGTATGGTAGTTCTCTTTTTTACCATCACGCAACACTTCTTTCAGTTTAAAAGTTGTGTTCTGAAAAAGTTTATAATCATTAACATAGTAAAGCGGAAAAGCCCTTACAATTCCTCTTTTGATCTCATCGTTTACTGAAACATTTTCCGATGCAGCATCGTTGGCATAAACCGAATTTGTTTCTCCATTGCCATTGTGTATACTTATCTCTTCCTGCACCAGCAATTTGCCATCTACGCCAACCCGTACAATACTTTTAAAGCTGGTAATCCGGTCGCTGTTGTTTAGTGATCTGTATTTCGAAAGTGATTTATTTGTAGAAAAAGTTTTGCGTATCTGTACCTGTATCTCTTCTACATACAATCGCTTGTTGCTGTAAAATCTGGGCAGGCTCTTGTCAACTGGTTTTATTTTTTGCTGATTCTCCAGTACTGTAAATGCCTGTGTGATATTTTGTTTACTAAAAGCCTGCAGCATGCTCTTAATGTTTGGATATGCTGCCTGAACCATTGACTCCGGAATACTTTGTTCTTTTAAAAAAGCGGTTGCTTCATCATAAAACAGAGAATCTACTTCGGCATCAGTTAAAAAGTATTCACTGGTTTTGGTAAAATAGTATGCAGGTATTTTTGTCTTCTGTGCATCTGCAAAAAAAACACTAAAAAGAAAAAAAAGCAGGGTAATGATTTTCCGCATGTAATTTTCCGGTTATAAAAAATGAAAAACTGCGAGCCAGACATGTTTCTTAAAACTTTACTTTGGGAGCCACTTTAGCTTCGGCATCTTCTGCAAAGAAAATGGCAGGTTTAAAACCAAAGCTACCGCCAACAATATTTTTAGGAAACACAGCAAGGCTCTGGTTGTATTCCCGTACCGTACCATTATAGTAACGGCGGGCATCGTTTATTTTTTCTTCAAGCTGTGCCAATTTTCCCATCAGTTCCTGAAACTGGCTATCGGCTTTTAGTTCGGGATAAGACTCTGTGATAGACAACATATTCATAAGCGCCTGTTTCAATCCGCCGGAAGCTGCATTCTGATCTTCAACTGTGGCTGCGCTGGCACTTTGGTTGCGCCATTTTATTACTTCTATCAGTGTTTTATTTTCGTGACCGGCATAACCTTTTACGGTTTCAACCAGGTTTGGGATCAGGTCATTTCTTTGCTGCAAACAAGTGCCCACGCCACTGGCGCCTTCTTGGGTAAGAATGCGTTCCTTGGTTAGCTCATTGTAAATTTTAATTAAAGCGGCAATAATTATAATAAATAGAATGCCGATTGAGAGGAACACAATTATTGAAGTTGACATAGTTGAAAGTGTTTTGGCAAAGTTTGTATTGGTTGTGAAAATAAAAATATTTTTTCATATAACAACTTTTTAATGACTATCCGTTATTGGTTGCAAAAGAATTTTATGTATGAAATACACAATGTATGATTTTCAAAGGGGTAGATTAAAATGATATTTCTGCTTTTTCTGTGACTCTGTGGCTAAAATATTGACACAGAGTCACAAAAAAGTTGTTTTGTATATAATCTTTTAACTATCACACATAATGTTAACCATTTGGTTGTTTAATTACATTTATTAAAAACAACTCAATAAATACTGCTAGCTATATGTATTATCTTTATCTACATGAACATAACCACCGGCACCATATTATTAAGTAAGCCCTCTTTTAACGATGCTAATTTTGACAATGCCCTTGTATTTATCACAGAGCACAATCAAAACGGATCTATCGGTTTTATAATAAATAAAAAAGCCGATAGATTTCTAAACCAATTAGTAGAATTTAAAGACTGCATCGCTTTTCCGCTTTACTATGGAGGCCCTGTAGATAACGAACATCTTTTTTTTATTCATAACCGCCCTCGTTTAATTGAAGGCGGTATAGCCATAGCAAACAACATTTATTATGGTGGAAATTTTAAACAAGCTGTTGCGTTGCTTAATAACAATACCATCACCACAAAAGATATAAAAATATTTATTGGTTATTGTGGTTGGGATTTTAATCAGGTAGAAGAAGAAATAGAAGACGGCTGCTGGCTAGTAAAAGAAGCTGCTGTAGAAAACGTTATTGCTTATTAGCATCGTATTTTTTGACAGTTGCCCTTATTTCTCAGACGATATAACTTGCCGGTTGCTGTAAATAAAACATGCAAGAAACCGAAATAAAATGGGGTTCACACTTTTTTAATCAGCTAAAAGGCTGCGCTAAAGTCTACGGTACAATGGCGTTTGGGGTATTATTTCAAATGCTGCCCTGGCCGAAAAATATGAACCAGTGCATCTATTGTGGCCACATTATTGTTAAGTTTGCCAAATGGATATTATCCAACAAAATGTACGAACCGTAAATGTAACCAGGTATGTGACTCCCTTGCGTGAAGGCGGGTCAATGCCTGCCATTGCCGAGGCAGACGATCAGTTTCTTTATGTAATAAAATTTTGCGGAGCAGGGCAGGGAACAAAGGCGCTCATTGCCGAATTGATTGGTGGAGAGATAGCTAGGGCGTTGGGATTGAAAGTGCCAGAGATTGTATTTGCAAACCTTGATGAAGCTTTTGGCAGAACGGAAGGGGATGAAGAAATTCAGGACCTCTTAAAAGCAAGCACGGGTGTAAATTTAGCGCTGCATTATCTCTCAGGCTCGGTAACCTACGATCCAGTAGTTACAACCATAGATCCCCTACTTGCTTCACAAATAGTATGGCTCGATGCTTTGATTACGAATGTAGACAGAACATCGAGGAATACCAATATGCTATTTTGGAAGAAAGAGTTGTGGTTGATAGATCATGGTGCGGCCTTATTTTTTCATCATGCATGGCTCAATTGGGAAGACGGAAGCAAGCGAACTTTTCCACAAATAAAAGACCATGTGCTTTTGCCGCAGGCTACAGAATT
>JANMGS010000784.1:0-5255 GCA_031374745.1 Ferruginibacter sp.
AAAAAACAGATTTAAATGGGGACATTCCCATTGATGCAACGATAACCTATACTTTAGAAAATGTAGAAAACGGCGTGGGGGCAATACATTCATCCGCAGACTTCACAAATACAGCAGGGAAACCAATTTCAATAATTGGCATTACTGCCAATGCAGATTTAAAAGGAAATGTAACAGGCGACTACAAAGCCCTAGAAAAAAGTGGCTTTCTTATTTCTGCCGAATCAACTTTAAAAATTACTGGGACAATTTATGTTTCCAATCAAGAAATTCCTGTAAGTATAAGTATTAAAAAAAGCATAAAAGCGGTGGAGGTGGGGAAGTGATTTAAATAGTATATCAAACGTGTTAGTATTTTTAGAACCTTTATTAATACTAAATTTAGGAAAAAAGAAATATTTTATAAGTTCTTCGTATTTAATCTTTTTTACCTGCTGCGGCTTCGCCTCTACAGGCAAAAAAAATCCTATTTTACTCTCACCAATGACAAGAGCTACAAGAACAGCTAGGCGGCTGCATTAAATAAAAAAATGCGAGGCAGGCTAATGCGCAAAAGATTGTATTTACAAAAACGCCTCTCAAATTTGAGAGGCGTTCTAATTGTGTTAGTACCATGTACGGGAATCGAACCCGTTATTCCTCCGTGAAAGGGAGGCGTCTTAACCGGTTGACCAACACGGCGTTCCGTTTTTCGGACTGCAAAGATATAGATATCAGTTTTCTTATCCAAATATTTTGAAAATTCTATTAAAATTCATTTTATCAAAGGGTTATTTCTTCATGCATCGCTGGTATTTCTACATGAGCAAAGCCTTTATCTACTAGCTTTTTCTTAAAATTTTGTTGCACTTCATATTCTCCATGCACTAGAAAAACTTTTTTTACTTTACGGGCATCTTGGCAATCGAGAAAATGAAGCAAATCATTGTAATCTCCATGTGCACTCATACTGCGTATCTGCCCTACTTCTGCATTCACATCGTGCCATTGCCCAAAAATGCGCACTTCTTTATCGCCGTTTATCAATCTGCCGCCAAGTGAATGGGGCTCGCAATAGCCTGTGAGCAAGATACTGTTCCTACTGCTTTCAATGTTATTGCTTAAATGATGCTTTATTCTTCCAGCATCTGCCATACCACTTGCAGAAATTATTACACAGGGCTCTTTTCTATAATTCAACAATTTTGATTCATCTGCAGATCTGGTAAAAACAAGGCCAGGGAAACCAAAAGGATCATTGTCTGAAAGCAAAACCTGCTGAAGCTTATCATTAAAATTTTCGGGGTGACTTTTTATTACTTCAGTAGCTTCCATACTCAATGGACTATCTACAAAATAATCCAATGCTGGCAACCTGTTTTCTAAACTAAGTTGGTTGAGCGCATACAAAATTTCTTGTGTACGACCAACACTAAAAGCAGGCATAATCAATTTTCCTTTTTTTTGCAAACAGGTGTTTTCTATCCATTGCAAAAGAGTTTCTGTAGACGTACTCACTTCTTCGTGCAATTTATCTCCATAGGTTGATTCTATTAAGATATAATCTGCCTGATCGAAATCGGATGGTGCACATAAAATAACATCTCTGTACCTACCTACATCGCCACTAAAACTAATGCGGGTTTGTTTGCCATTTTCTGTTATGCGCACATGTACGGCTGCACTTCCTATTATATGGCCCGCATCTGTAAAACAAAGCTCTATGGATTCGTCTATCCTATGCCATTTCCCGTACAGTACCGTTTCAAAATGCTTTGCAGCTTCCAATGCATCTTCTGTTGTGTACAATGGCTTTACCAAGGGTAATCGTTGTAAGGCCAATCTTTTATTGGCATATTTTGCTTCGCTTTCCTGAATGCCCGCACTATCTTCCATTAATATGCTGGCCAAATCTTTTGTGGCGGGAGTAGCATATACAACACCCTTGTAACCCTCCTTTATTAATTTCGGTATCAACCCACAATGGTCTATGTGTGCATGGGATAAAATCAAATAATCTACTTCCCTTGGTTCAAAACCAAAATACTTGTTTAGTTCATCCGTCTCATCTCCCATGCCTTGAAACAAACCACAATCCAACAACAACTTTTTCCCATTATCCAATGTAACAAGGTGCTTAGACCCGGTAACTGTTTGTGCGGCTCCGTGAAAAGTAATCTTCATAATAAAATATTTTGTAGCTAAAGGTAATAAAGAGATGGCTAACAATTTTTATTTATTAATTGAAAGATAAAACAGGTTATTTTGTGTGTAAACAATGCACCCCTTTTAATTCTTATACGCTTCTTATTATTTGTTTTTACCTTTATAGATAATTAACAGCACTAGCTATGATAAAAACAGGTGATTACAATCTTTTAAAAGTATTACGCACCGTAGATTTTGGTGTTTACTTAGATGATGGAGCAGATGGCATTTTACTGCCAAAAAGATTTATAACAACAGCCTTAAATGAAGGTGATGAAATAAATGTATTTGTATATCATGATGGAGAAGATAGGTTAATAGCCACTACGCAAAAGCCTTTTGGCGTTGTGGGCGACTTTGTAAAACTTAAAACCGTTTCTGTTACTGAGCAAGGTGCTTTTATGGATTGGGGATTGATGAAAGATTTGTTTGTGCCCAAAAGCCAACAAATAACCGGCATGCGCCCCTTGGGAGAATACCTAGTAAAAATTTATAGAGATGAGCAAACAGGTAGGGCTGCTGCAACAGAAAGGGTAGAACAATTTTTAAACAATGATAACCTTACCGTAAAAGAAGGCGACGAAGTAGATTTAATAGTGCTTCGCAGAACTGATATTGGATATTTGATGATCATAAATAATCTTCACACCGGTGTATTACACATGAATGAGGTATATAGAACAATTGGAGTTGGAGATAAATTTACAGGCTTCATCAAAAAAATATCGCATGATAATAAGATAGATGTTGTAGCAGGTAAAATGGGTTACAACCGAGTAGAGGGTGAGGCGGAAAAACTATTGAGATTGTTACAAGAGAACGATGGTTTTTTACCTTACAATGATAAATCTGACCCCGAAGCTATTTATGTATTTTTTGGGATGAGCAAAAAAACGTTTAAAATGACAACGGGTAATTTATACAGGGAAAGAAAAATAATTTTTGAGAACAACGGAATAAAAATGATGTAAATGCAAATAGGGTTGTCAACCTTTTTACTATCCATGTATTTTGAAAATACTAATAAAGGTTGACAAGCCTTGCAACAAAAAAGCCACTTCTTTTTAATGAAGTGGCTTTCTTTTCTTAATTGCTTTACATCACTATAAATGGAATATTTGTAGTGTTACCTACCTTATCAGTTATAGACGCTTGATATGTACCGGCCGAAATTTTGCCTAATCGTATTTTAAATTTCTCTTTGTTAGATTTAACCATTATTTTCTCTGTGCGTATTATTTGGCCTAGATCATTTATAAGATTTACCGTGTATAGTCCTTCTGCTTGATAATCTAAATTTAAATTAACATCCCCATCTACAATTGGATTTGGACGAATAGAAATAGTAGGCGTATTAATTTCAATACCTTCTTGTAAAGCGTTAACCATTACTATAGGTGAATATTTAATAGTAGTATTTAAACTGGTAGCTTTTACCCTATACCAATTGGCTGCTTTACTTGCAGCATTATCAATTTTAGTGTACGTTGGATTTGTACCATTGTTTGCACTGGGTACTCGTACCCCTATTGCTGTAAAGTTTATTCCATCATTACTTTGCTCAACCGTGTAGTTGTTTACATTTGTCTCGTTTTGTATTCCCCAATTTACCGTTACCGTTTTATCTGCATTTCTGGTAGCAGCTATTGTAGTAAAATTGTACACTGGCAGTGCTTGTTTAAATACAATCATAAACCTATTGGCAACTTTACTACCAGCATCAGCCGTAATATCAAAATAAACATCAGTAGAATCTGAAACACTGAGTGCCGTTTCTGTTTGCAAATATCTATCAAACAAAAATGGATCTAATCCAATATTTTCTAAAACGTATGGATCTATCTGAAACTTATAATTAGCAATTCTTGTACCCGTTAAGCCTAATTTAATGGTATCATTTACAGTTAAACTTGGGCGTCTTTCTACCACTAAATTTTTATTGTTGCTAGTGATAAATAGATTATCGTACGTATTGGTAAATTTTATTACATCGTCGTTATCTAAACCTGCACTAAAACTATTATCAAAGCTGGTAGATGCACCATCCATCATTAAAAAATTACCATTGTTATCTTTTTCAAAAAGACTGATATCAATAGTTGGTATTATTATATCTGCACTGCCTGGGCGACTAACCATATTAGTCAATATTCCTTTATCGGATTCTTTTATTGTAACGGTGGTAGCCGAAGCAGTATTATTTTGTACAAAAAATGCTTCGCCACTTTCTATGGTATTTCGTATGGCACCACCTGCAAGCCCATTCAATCTGTAATTTGCGCCCACTATGCTATAGTTTTCATAGCCTCCTACCCCATATAATCCTGTTGACAATGGATTCCATACTATGAACGAATTGGTAATACCAGGTTTTGTAATAGTACCAAAATTTATTTGGGCTGCAAATGGGTTTCCTATAGCTTGATTTTTATTGGCCAACACATTAAAAGTTTGATCACTTGTGCGTATTTGTCCTTTTATACGAAGATTGGTTGCTGTACCAGCTCCAGAAGTAGTATTGGGTGCACCCCTATCTCCTCTGACAAAAACCATGTAACCCTGTGTATTGGCAATCCTAGTAGAAGTAGTATTGGTCAATTCTACCCATGCATTTGTTGCATCATTATACCATTTCATAGAGCCTCTTTGGGTATAATAATCTAACTGTGCATTGGGGCCAGAAGGACCCGTAATAGCAGTTCCATAACCAGTAGAAGAAAGTGCACTCACACCTTCTCTCCATGCAGCTGCCACTGTTGGTGTAGATGCATCGCTACCCACAAGCCGAACGGGTGAAGCTAAAAAACGCCATGCCTTATCGCCAAATAAATAACGCTCTATTACAAAACGATAACTACCATTATAAGTGATGGTAGGTATTGTTGCACCTAAATTGGCTATATGCGATGTTCTTGCTGCTGAAGATCGCATGATAACATCTCCTTTATTCAATGTAAATCTTGATGATGGCCTTAATTCCAACTGGTTTAAAATACCAATCGTAGAATCGATTGACAATCCTGATGCATTTGTATTGTTATTGGTAAAATCGTAAAAATCTATTTGGG
>JANMGS010000786.1:0-3321 GCA_031374745.1 Ferruginibacter sp.
AAAAAGCCAAAGAATTACAGTACATCTGTGAAAGCCTTCCAAAAGAAGGCTTTTTTTGTGTGGTTATAGGAGCCCTATTGTACTTTATAAAATGGTTCGTGAGATACGATCCAAGGCGGAGAATATAACGCAACCGTTTATAAAAGATAGCCAAAAGCGGTAGAGAAGTTGTGAAATTAACTATTATGCGTCTGTTCAACTTTTTATTAACTTTGATGTTAGTACTGCAAAATCCCTCGCTTCTATAAAGCCAACATTATAACGGTAATATACGATTTCATTAACGACAAATATTCAAACCAAATGAAAAAAACATCATACTTAGCATTGGTTATTACTGCAGCTTTTCTTTCAGGTTTTGCTTTTAAATCAATTTTATCTAACCAACATAAAAAAACAACAATGAAAAAAGTAACAGGCATTGGGGGCGTTTTTTTAAATGCAAAGACCCCAAAAAAATTACGGCATGGTATCAAAAACACCTAGGTTTAAATACAAACCCATACGGTGCAACTTTTGAGTGGTATGAGGGTGCAGACAGCACCAAGAAAGCACAAACACAATGGACTCCTTTTTCTGAAACCACCAAATATTTTGAACCTTCGGCAAAGGACTTTATGATTAATTACAGGGTAGAAAACTTGGTAGCGCTTGTGGAGGATTTAAAAAAAGAAGGCGTAACCATTGTAGACAATATTGAAACATACGACTACGGAAAATTTGTACATATTCTGGATGAAGAGGGAAACAAAATTCAGCTTTGGGAACCTATTGATTGAATAAACAACCTATTCGATTGAGTAGCCAATTGGATAACCAAAGACCTTTGAATAAGACACATAAAACAGGCTTATGAAAGAAGAAACAATTAAAACACTTCACCCAATACCCGGGAAAGTGAACAAGGCAATCGCTCTGAATAAATACAATTTAATAAAGGAAAATTTGCTCTCTATACTTGCTAAGAGAGAACTAACGCATACAGAACTTATGGAAAATTTAAACCGTAAATTAAAAGACAAATTCGACGGAAACGTACCATGGTATGGAGAAACTGTAAAGCTCGACCTTGAAGCAAGAGGAATTATTGAACGGACAAATAGTAAACCAGAAAAATACAAGTTGAAAAAATAGAACTGCTTATATATTTTGCTTAATGGTTTGTGGGAACATAAACCATTTTTGTAAGTGGTATATTCTAACTATTATAGTTTAGTATTCGTTAAAAAAAACTGTTTAAACTTGGGACTTCATTCATGCCAGCTACAATTGTTGGTGGGGATAGTAACCATTAAAAAAATGGTTGTTGAGACACAATCCAAGGTGGAAGAGTTTTGTCTCGGCGGGGTTTTCGCAATTGGTACTCAAATTATAACGAAAGTTTGTTGCGAAACCCCGACGCTACAGTGAGCTTGCATGCTTGGGCTACTAACGCTTTACAGTCCTTTTCTGCTGTCTCGGCGGGGTTTTCGCAATTGGTACTAAAATAATAACGAAAGTTTATTGCGAAACCCCGACGCTATAGTGAGCTTGCATGCTTGGGCTACTAACGCTTTACAGTCCTTTTCTGCATTTGGCCTGCCAGTCGGCAGACAGGGTTTCACTGAAGGTACTCTTCAATTTATAGTTTATGCCTGTGAAAACCCCGATGGGCAAAGTCATTAAGTTAAGGGTTGTCAGACTGAGCTTGTCGAAGTCGGTGTTATAAAAACGTTTTGTAAATTCGGTTTCGACAGGCTGCTAATGACACGTACTATAAAACGTTAAAAAGCAATGTAATAAAATATCCCACAAAGTACACAAAGAAATACTTAGTGAAGCTTAGTGAACTTTGTGAGAATCCTAAGTGTAATTTACAAAGAGCTTAAAAACTTTTTATGAGTGCCTCAACCTGACAACTTCGTTTCTTAACTTGATGACATTGCTCGATGGGACGTAATTTTAATAGCTTAATGGTTTCTGTACCCACCAAACATAAAAAAATCAGCATTTATACAAATGCAAGCGGATAAAGCTTTTTGGCTTTTTTCATCATATTTAATTCGATACTTTTTGAAGAATAAGCAAATAGAAAGCCAACAAAAAGTGTTGTTATTATAGCAATTTTATAAGGAATAGTTAACTCCAATCCTTGTTTATAAATATCACTGATATAAAAGAATAATAACTGGGTGTATAAAAAACTAGCGAAATTAAACGAGGGTAAAACATTCGTCATCAATAAAAGTTTTTTTCCTTTGGCTTTTCTATATTGGGATATCCTGAAAATAAAGAAATCTGTAATAATTAATAACACAGTAATGAATGCCACTACATTCACATTTATATTTAATACCGCAGTGGTTATAATTGCTAAAATGGCAAAGCTTCTCAGCATATTTGGCCAATTAAATTGGTGCTTCATTTCTTGCCACAATAGTTTGTTGTTTCTTTTTATTAATTCATTTTCTTTTTCTTGCACAATATGCGCAAATCCGAATATTCCAAACTTTTCGTACACATTCCCCAACGCTCTTTCAAATGAAAGGGATTTATTTTTATCCATTTCTTCTTCTATTTTATTGGCAAGATGATCTACCAATTCCACTTGTAAGTCGTACCATTTTACAAACTTTTTTTCGGTAAATGTAAACAGTGCTTGTATTTGTTCATTTGTGAGTGTCATGTAAAGCAGGTTGTAGGTTTAAAACTTGTTGCATTTGTTCTATAAAAGCCGCAATCTCTTTCAATTTTATATTCTTTTCTTTTTTGCCTTGTTTTGTAAGGGTATAATATTTTCGCTGTCTATTGCCAATGTTTTCAATGCTGACATCTAGCATTCCCTCCGCTTCCAATTTATGCAATGCAGGATATAAAGCTCCCTCAGTCAATTCCATTTCGCCAGCACTAAGTTCTTTTACTTTTTTGGTAATTTCATAGCCATACATTTTTTCGTTTTCACTAAGCATTTTTAGTAAAATAGTAGTGAGTGAGCCTTTAAACAATTGTTGGTTTTGCTTCATGCTGTAAATATACATAAGAAACTTATGTATTATTTTTTTTTTAGAGATGAATTTTATATTTTTTATTTTGCATTTGAGCTTTGCTGTCTCGGCCGGTTTTCGCAATTGGTACAAAAATAATAACGATAGTTGGTTGCGAAACCCCGACGCTACAGTGAGCTTGCATGCTTGGGCTACTAACGCTTTACAGTCCTTTTCTGCATCTGGGTTTCACTGAAGGTACTATTATAATTTATAGTTTATGCCAGTGAAAACCCCGATGGGACTTAAATTTTTTTGGAGATTTTTTATTTTTTTTTTGCATTTAAGATTTACTGTC
>JANMGS010000797.1:0-4329 GCA_031374745.1 Ferruginibacter sp.
CAAAAGGAATTCTGTATTTCTCAGAAATAGATTTTGAAGAAGTCCTTAATCGAATAAAAAAATATTCACTCGGCATTTATGGAATTGAGCCGTGGAAAAATGGAGAATATTTTGATGTTTTAGGATATGAAGATTTTACAAATGACCCAACAGATTCTACTTGGTACTTTAAAGCTTTTGAAAGTTTTAAAGAAACCCAACAAAACCTTCAACATGCAGCGACATATTATTTTCCAAAATCAATATGGCCTTGAATGTTCTATAAATACTTTCAAATGGAAAAGAAAAATAAAATCATTTTTTTATTAATATTTATAATATTTTGTAAAAACTCGTTTTCGCAGACAAAGAGTGACATTGTTATTTTGAAAGCAATTAACAAAGACGGATACTCCTTTTTTACAGAAAATTCTCTAGAAGATTCGGTTACAGGTATTTTATTACAGCCTGACAATTCAAAATATATTTCTCCAAAAAAAAGACCGATAACTTTCTATTGGAATTCAAATTGTAATGATGGAAGCTATTATTTGACTGTTACACCTGAACAAATATATTTTACCTCGGGACATAATAATCCTAATCCAAATTTTTTATATTGGTTTATAAAAATTGACACATCTCAATATCTTGAAATAAAAAAAGGCTTAACAAAAAAAACTCCTAAGGGTTTTTCTAAAAATAAATACACAAAAGAGAGAAGCTTGGATTTTTTTCAAGACAATTATATTGACAAATATGAAATACCTGAAAATTGGACAAAAAAAGAACAAGATGAGATGCAGAATCATTGCGACTCTCAAATTATCAGTCAACTCACCAAATATTTTGAAATAATCAATTTGACAATCTTTGCCAAATCAAATAAAATTGAAATGCCTTCAAATGAGTTGATAAACAAAATAAAACCTAAATATTTAAGTAGTATAAGACAAGAAATTATAGGATGGGCTCCAAAAAAAAGAGGCGAAATAAAGAAACTTTCTAAATAGCTTACTGCCACCAACATGGCGTTTTGTACAAGTGTGGCAGAAGGAAGTACAATCAGCAGCAGTTCGCTATTGGGCTGTGGTTCGGGCAGAAGAACATAGCCTAGCTTTTGGTTCTTATCTTTACCATTTATATCTTTATTCAGCTTTAGTTCCGGGCGAAAGGAATTCTAATTCCACACCTGCACAAAGCGCTACCGTTGTATGCCATACTAAATGAACTTCCCCAATGACAGAAAGTAAAGACGACCCTTCAAAACTAATCGACAGATTAATTTTCAAAAAAGGTGAAATTATAATTGAAGAAATTATAGAACAAGCATTTCGACTTTTCTGCAACAAACTTGCTCACGGCGGACTAACTGCTAAGAATGAAATTGCTTTTCAATGTGAGTTAGGCATTATGCTCAAAACACTTGGACAATTATATGAGTTCAAAATAAGTGACAAATTTAAAATTGACTTCGAGACCACTGTTAAACTTGACAAAGCAACAATCAAAAGCAAGACAAAAAACGCAAGAATTGACATTCTTATCAAATACACTTTAGACGACAAAGAAACAACAGCAGCCATTGAGCTAAAATTTTTCAAAAAGGCTAATCACAGAGAGCCTAATAATAGGTATGATGTATTTAAGGATATTTCAAATTTAGAGCAGTATAAAAATAACGGTATAGACATTTGCTACTTTATTCTTGCGACAGACCACGACCACTATGTTACAAAGCAAGTCTATTCAAAGGACACAGCAGACTTCAACTTTAAACACGGTGCAAATTATAAAGCAGACACAGTTCTTTCTTATCGTACAAAAAAACCTTATGGACAAGACTTGAAGTTGACACAGGATTATGAATTTCGATGGGGCAATGTTCAAGGTTTATACTTCTTAAAAGTAAAAGTATAACTGCAAAGTACGGCATACAAATCGAGTAACGCAGGGGAATTTCACCCCTACGTCCTCACGGAACCGGACTTGAACCTCTCGGCTCATCCGGCTCTTCAGTTATGGATTTACTTTACCTGTTATGCTACCACCAATCAATAGATGCAGAAGAATTTGGTTTGCTGCCAGTGCACAAACAGCATGGATTGCTCCAGCCATTTGCGCTTGAGCCATGCAATGGCCTGTAGCTTAAACTTGCGATACTTCCACATCACCCATTTTACCAAACGCCGGTTGATGTGTGCATAAATACGGTGCATCGAAGTGCCTGCATACTTACCAAAATAGCTGACCCAACCGGCAACTTTTTGATTTAGTTGAGCGGCTAGTTCTTCTAAGCGGCAAGTGCGCTTGTGCAGCTTCTCATACTTGAGTTGTCGCAACATACGCTTATGGGCATCTTTGCTCACCTTGGCTACATACAACAGTTTGGTGCTGCCGTCCTTTAAGCGAACAAGATCTTTACTAAACTGATGACCCAAAAACACAAACGACGATGGATAGCTTTTATTCACTAACTCCCGTCGATGGCTCTCGGTTTGTACCAGCTTAGTTTTCTCCGGGTGCAATTCCAATCCACAGTCGAGCATGCGTTCTTTAACGAGCTTTAAAATGAATTGGGCTGCCTTTTCACTGCTGCTGTGAATGATGATGTCGTCGGCATACCGTTCAAAAGCAAACTTTGCTTTTACCTGTTTGCCTATCCATTTATCAAACACAACGTGCAGATAAAGATTGCTCAGCAACGGAAAGATAACACCGCCCTGCGGAACACCTTTGATGACTTCCTGCATGCTGCCATCAGGCATTTGCACGGGAGCTTTCAGGATGCGCCACAGGTAGCAGTGCAACCAGGTTAACTTCGGACAAAAATGCACTACCGCCTGCATCAATTTATCATGCGGTATATTGTCGAAGTAGCCACGAATGTCAAGGTCTACACACCAACTGTAGTAGTCGGTATTGTAGCGGCATTCCCTGATCGCTTCGTGTGCATTCTTACCACGGCGATACGCATAGCTGCTGGCGTGAAAGTGAGGTTCCAGATAAGGTTCCATCACCTTACGCAGCACTTCCTGCACAATGCGGTCACGGACGCTGGGAATACCAAGCGGACGTTCGCCACCACCAGCCTTTCGCAGCATTACACGGCGCACGGCGGTGGGGAAATAGGCACCACTGCTTAACCTGTTCCAAATCTGGTACAGGTTGTGGTAAACCTTTCGGTCGAACGTTGCCCAGTCTTCCTGGTCTGCTCCGTAAGTGCCATCGTTTGGGCGCACAGCCAAGTAGGCTTGCCAAACCTGGCGTTTGTCGATTGGTAATCGCATAACATGTCTTTTGTGGGGCAACCAGTGGTATCCTCTCCGTAGATTGTACCTATTGGATGCTCCGGCTTCATAACTGCCAACCCCTTGGCTCCTCCCCCATTACAGGGGAATCATAGCTACTATGGGTTGGTCTGACTTCCTGTTGCTACATCAATAATCGGCTTGATGGCAAGACCACCTTGCGGTTTCTTTCGGGCAACAACAGGATCTCACCAGTTGAACAGTAACGCCTTAGTACAGCTGCTGCCGCCTTTACCCCGGAAGCCAAATGGCCAGCACCGGTGTTATGCCGCCAAATTCATCAGGAGTCCCCATGAACTTCTCCTTTTTGACTTCGGTTCACAAATAACGAGGCTTCAACCAGCGGTTCATCCGTATTCAGCTTCTGTACTTGTACCTGCATTCACTACCGTGAAGTGCTTTACTCAAACGTTCAGCACCAGTTCGTTACCGAAACAGCACCTTTGAGTGGTTTGCATCCCTTGTACCGGACAATTGGATGCGAGGGGCCAGAATCCCTCATCATTACTGCTCCTTTGCTGGTCACACCATTGGGTTTGCTGCAAGTCTGGCCTGAAGTTGTATCAATGGGCATTTTATCGCTATCAACATCAGCTGGGCAGGACAAGCATTGCTGGGCTTTTGTTTGTTAACTTTTACATTTATATCTTTAATCAGCAGCGGTTCCGGGCAGGACGAGCAATGAATTCCACACCTGCAGCAATACCTGATCGTTGGGGCGTCATGCTGCGTGGTAGTTTGCGGTTCGACGAGAAAATCGATTATTCATTTCTTTTCTTTAAATTTGATATATGAACACAATGCGAATTGACATATTGAATCCAAAAGCTACGAGACTTTTAAAAGACTTAGCTGACTTAAATCTTATTGCTATTCAAGACACTTCTAAAAATGGCTTTGCAACAGTTTTAAAAAAACTACGTTCAAAAGCTAAATCTGCACCGACACTTGATGAAATAACGAAGGAAGTTGAATTGGTTAGAGCAAAACGTTATGCAAAGTAAAGTAAGCCGAATTATCATTGACACCAATCTTTGGA
>JANMGS010000801.1:0-2643 GCA_031374745.1 Ferruginibacter sp.
AAAAAAAAGCATGTGCTGTTACTGGTTTGGACAGCTCTGTGCCCGCTTGCGCATGTGTGGCTACCCTATATGAATAGCAGCTACTAAATAAAACAGCGACAGCTAAAAGTCCAACAAGGGACATTGTTCTAAACTTTGAAAATGGCGGCATCATAATTTTGTTTTATATTTTAATAAATCAAATTGTAAAGCGTTTCATTGCAATAAATCGATTTGCTGTACGCAAATTGCAACACTTCAAATAATGGCAAGCTTTTATTTACTTATCATATAAACCGCTGGTCACTTAATTTGATAAAACATTTTTGCTGCAAAAAATTAATACAGCTTTTTTCTAAAACCGAATAATGTTGTTACAGTTGAATAGGCAGTACAAGATAAACAAATATATTAAATACTTAATATAATTTTTCTAGATACTACATCAATAAATTTTGGTTATAAAGATTTTGAAATCCAGAGAATGTCGTCAAGAACAGGTTGGCAAATTGAAGGTTGTAAAAAAGTTGGGAATTTTTAAATGTCAGTGGCGGCTAAAAAATAATTCTAAAATTTAAATTACATCCCATCGTTATTCATAATTCCACTAGTCATCCTAGTATATAGGGTCTTAAGCTTTGGGTGATTGTTAAGTATGCGTAAATGTTTTTCAATGGTGCTAATATCGTTGCGTTTTCCGGGCCCGGTTTGTACATCCTGCGGTGAAGTATCTTGTATCCGTAGAGCGGTTTCCAAAATTAATGGCTTCAGTAAGTTAAAGTCAGCATTTTCGGTTCTGCAAAAAGCTTCTGCAACACTGTACATATAATTGGTAAAATTATTTACAATAACCGCAGCAACATGCATTTTAAAACGCTTTTCTTCTTCTACATATATCACTTTATCGCTAAGGGATTTTGCAAATTGTTCTAAAAAATTATACGTTTTTTCATTATTGGCTTCTACCAAAAAAGGAATATCTGGAAAAATTTTCATTTCTTTTCTTAAACTTTGCAGCGGATACAACACCCCAAAATTAGTTGAACAATTTTGAAGCACATTCAATGAAATAGAACCTGCTGTATGAACGATAGGTATATTTTCAACAGAAAGAAAATTGATTGCTTCTGGCAATGCGTTATCGGATAAGCATACAATTATTAAATCGACATCGAGATTTATTTTTCCGGAAAAGGTTATAAAAGAAGCATTTACTGTATCTGCCAACGGTTTTCCTTCGGCTTCATTTCTAGCAATTATTTGAATAATATGGTGATTATTTTGCGAAATTAACTTTGCAAGTACAGTAGCAATATTACCACTTCCGATAATAGAAATCTTCATACAGTCTTAGTTTTATAGCGTGCGATTTTCAAAAATAGTATTAAAATTTTTCAATAAATAAAACTTTATCAACATAATTAAAACAATTTTTTTAATAAGATTTGAAAAGGAAAAACGCATTAATTCATTTTTAAATTAATATTGCAGAAATCTTTTGGTAACTGGTTTACGTTATTTTTGGAGAAATTGATTATTTATCATACGAGGAAAACGGCTCGTTTAAAGCAAATTATGGCAAAGAATTTATTGATTGTAGAGTCACCGGCAAAAGCAAAAACGATAGAAGGGATATTGGGAAAAGACTTTGAAGTGAGAAGTTGTTTTGGACATATTCGTGATTTGGAGAAGAATGACATGGGTATAGATGTGAACAATAATTTTACACCCAAATATATCATCCCCGCAGAAAAAGATAAAGTAGTTAAAGATTTAATTAGTGCTGCTAAAAAATCGGATGAGGTTTGGTTAGCATCGGATGAGGACCGCGAGGGAGAAGCCATTAGCTGGCATTTGGCAGAAGTTTTAAAACTTGACCCTAGAACAACGAAGCGCATTGTTTTTCATGAAATTACCAAACCTGCTATCCAAAAAGCAGTAGCAAATCCTCGTTTAATAAATATGGATCTGGTAAACGCACAACAAGCTCGTCGTGTGGTTGATAGAATTGTTGGTTTTGAACTGAGTCCTGTTTTATGGAAAAAAATAGGCATGCAAGGCGGCTTAAGTGCTGGACGAGTACAAAGTGTAGCCGTGAAATTGATTGCAGAAAAAGAAAGAGAAATAAACAACTTCACAGCAATTAGCAGTTTTAAAATTGAAGCCTCACTCGGTGCAACAGACTTAAACAACAGAACGGTTTATTTTAAAGCAGAAGGAGCAAAATTTGATGCCCAACAAAATGCCGAACAATTTTTACAAGGTTGCATTGGTGCCAATTATACCGTAAAAGATATTCAAGTAAAACCAGGCAAACGTACGCCTGCAGCACCTTTTACTACATCTACTTTACAACAAGAAGCTAGTAGAAAATTGGGGTATGGTGTAAGCAAAACAATGTTGCTTGCCCAAAAGTTGTACGAAAGTGGGAAGATAACTTACATGCGTACCGATAGTGTGAACCTTGGAGAAACGGCTATGGATGCTATCAAAAAAGAAATAAATAGCAGTTTTGGTGATAACTATTTACAAGTAAGAAAATACAAGAATAAAAACGAAAGTGCACAGGAAGCACATGAAGCTATTCGCCCTACTTATATGGATGCACGAGTAGTAGCAGATCCCGATTTAAATAGGTTGTACGAGCTTATTTGGAAACGCACC
>JANMGS010000812.1:0-2896 GCA_031374745.1 Ferruginibacter sp.
TAAAAACAGAAAAATTTAAAATAGACAATCAATTGGAATCTGGTATTGCTGGCTTGAAGTTTTTAATGAATATGCCACAAAAAGAAACATTGGTACTTACCGATACAGTGAGTGAAGAATCCCTAAAAGATAATATTTTAGATGAAAGCTACGATTACAAAAACCGGAAAGAAATTCAATTGTTGACAATAGCAAATGAATTGAATGGATACAATGTTCGCAGATACAAATTGAGCAAAATACCTACAATTGCCGCTTTTGCTTCATATCAAAAAAATGCACAACGTACTTCTTTCGATTTTTTTGGCAATGGCGATTGGTTTACCACTTCTTTGGTTGGGGTAAAAGTTTCCATTCCTATTTTTGATGGCAACGCTCGCAATGCCAAAATTCAAAAAGCAAAATACGAAGTACAAAAAACAAAAAATACCATTGAGCAAACCAAAGAATCTATTGACTACGATGTAAGTGCTTCAAGAATAAAAATGAAAACCGCTTTGCTTACCATAGATAACCAAAAGCGAAATTTAATTCTTGCTGAAAAGGTTTACAATACTACCAAGAAAAAATACGAAGCTGGTTTGGGAAGCAACCAAGAAATATACAATGCACAAACAGAATTGAAAGTAGCACAAACCAATTACTACAGCGCATTGTACGACGCTGTAATAGCAAAAATAGATTATCTAAAAGCAGTGGGGAGATTGTAAAAAACGAAGTTTTTTAAACTTAGTGTCCCTGCCTTTGCCGGCAGGCAGGTTAGAGCCTTCTCTACTAAAATAGGGACAGGTAGTGGCAAGAACCTTTTCTGCTTTGCAGAAAAAAACATAATAGTAAAAAGAAATAAACGAATAAAAAATAGAACGATGAAAAGAATAACAACCTTCACAATTTTTGCTTCAATAGTTTTGATGGCTGCATCTTGTAGTTCAAAAAAAGATGCAATGGCAAACTTAAATGATAAAAAAGCTGCCATAGAAAAACTAAAAGCAGAGAATGCCAAAAAAGCAGAAGAAATAAAAAAGTTGCAAGAAGAAGTAAATGCTAGTGGTGGTGGCGAAGCTGCTAAAATAAAACTGGTAGCAACCATACCAGTTACTATCCAAAATTTTGCACATTATATAGACCTGCAAGGCAAGGTAGATGCAGATAATATTTCTTACATATCGCCTCGTGGTATGGGAGGGCAAGTAAAAGCAATTTATATAAAACAAGGGCAGTTTGTAAAAAAAGGGCAATTGGTTTTAAAACTAGATAATGCAATCATGAGCCAGCAAGTAGTTGCACAACGACAAGGAGTGGAGGTTTTAAAAACACAACTTGCTTTTGCAAAAAACATATATACTCGTACCAATAATTTGTGGCAACAAGGTATTGGTACGGAAGTACAATTGATTACAGCGAAAAATAATGTACAAGGCTTAGAAAATCAAATAGCTTCTGCTAATGAAGGTGTAAAAATAGCAATGGAGCAAATGAACACTGCCAATGTGTACAGTGACGTTTCTGGCGTTGCAGACCAAGTTAATATTAGAATTGGGGAAACATTTTCAGGAGTTACGCAGGGGCCGAATGGGTTGGTTTATCAAATTAAAATTGTAAATACCTCTTCCTTAAAAGTGGTAACAAGTATTCCAGAAAATTATTTATCTAGGCTGCGTACGGGCACGCCTGCAGAAGTATCTGTGCCAGATGTAAACAAAACCTTTAATGCTACGGTATCACTCATTGGACAATCAGTAGATGCAAATCGTGGTTTTACTGCCGATATAAAAATACCGTACGATGCAAGTTTAAAACCCAACCAATCTGCTAAAGTGCGCATATTGGATTATAGCTCAACAAACGTTGTAGTAATACCAGTAAATATTGTGCAAACAGACGAAGCGGGTAAATATGTTTATGTGCTAGAAAAATTGAGTAATGGCAAAGCTGTTGCCAGAAAAAAAAGCATACAAGTAGGCGAATTTTATGGTAACAATATAGAAGTAAAAACAGGGTTAGCCGCAGGAGAGCAATTGATAACGGAGGGATACCAAAATTTGTATGAGAACCAATCTATAGCTACATCGTTATAGATTTTGATTTTCAAAATGTCAGAGTGAGCCTGCCTCTGTCGGCCGACAGGCTTGTAGAACCCGTTGAACTAAACAAAACTCGTCTTTGACAGGCTTCCCGAAAAGTCGGGACAGGCTAGGCTGACACTCTACTTATTCGACGAATATTTGTTGTAGAGATTATTAGATAAAATAATTAAAAAAAATATTTATGCATCATTTCATTGAAGGCATTTCAAAAAAATTTAAGCAGTTTAAACCCACTTCTTGGGCGGTAGATAATAAAACGGTCATTTATATCACTGCGGCCATTATTACTTTCATAGGATTGTATCAATTTAATACATTACCCAAAGAGCAGTTTCCAGACATTGTAATGCCTACGGTAAGTGTTACTACTATTTATGTAGGAAATTCCCCAAAGGATATTGAAAATTTGGTAACAAGACCAATAGAAAAACAACTGAAAGGCATTAGTGGCGCTAAGGTGAAAAAAATTACCAGCACATCTCAAACAGATTATAGCCTTATAATCGTAGAGTTTGATAGCGATGTAAAAACCGATATAGCCAAGCTTAAAGTAAAAGATGCTATTGATAAAGCAAAAACAGATTTGCCCAACGACCTCACCTCGCAACCGAATGCACAAGAGTTTGCATTTAGCGAAATGCCCATCATGTTTGTAAACGTAAGTGGCGATTACGATGGCGTAAAATTAAAAGAGTATGCAAAAAAACTCCAAGATAGGTTTGAACAACTGAGTGAACTTACAAGAGCAGAGATTGTGGGTGCACCAGAAAGGGAGATACAAATAAATGCTGATCCTTATAAAATGCAAG
>JANMGS010000832.1:0-7004 GCA_031374745.1 Ferruginibacter sp.
CAAAAATTGAAAAGGTTTTGAAGATTTCTTTTTTATTTCATCTATACAATGCTGAGCTGTATCTGGAAATTGTGCATCCACGACAATGATTCCTTTTTTGCCCAGCATAAATAAAATGGTTCCTCCTTTTTCAGAAAAGACACCCATATTATCTGTAATCATTTTTATTTTAAAACTGGGGTCTTGTAAAAAGGAAGCAAGTGTACTTTTGCTTAATAACGCTAGAGCTCCTAAAGTAAGGGAAGAGTTTTTTAAAAATGATCGTCGTTGCATAATTTTTTTTAGTAAGTTACGAAATATTTTTGCATATCGTTTTTAGTCTAGCATTATTTTAGCATATGCAAATGAAATTTATACTAATATTCTATCTTTTTTAAGTTAGGAAACTTTAACCAAGTACCTATTACTACCAATACAGACATTGCACCTCCAAAAACCAGTGCTGGTAAAGTTCCCATCAATTTAGACGTTATGCCACTTTCAAATTGCCCGAGTTCGTTGGAAGAATTGATAAAAATCATGTTGATAGATGATACCCTACCTCTCAACTCATCTGGAGTGTACAATTGAGAAATCATGCCTCTAATTACAACACTAATGCCATCGCACACGCCTGCAAGCGCTAATGCCAAAAAGCTTAACCAATATACTTTCGATAACCCAAACACGATGATAAATATCCCGAAACCAGCAACTGCAAGCAACATTTTTACTCCTTGTTTTTTTCGCATAGGCATAGCCAATAAAATGAGTACACTTACGAGGGCTCCTATATCCATGGCAGCATTTAAAAAGCCATAACCAATTGGGCCAGTATGCAAAATATTTTCTGCTATTTCTGGAATAAATGCAACTGCACCTCCAAATAGCACTGCAAATAAATCCAAAGAAATAACACCCAACATTGTTTTGTTGGTCCACACAAACCTAAACCCATGTTTGATAGATTGTACCATAGATTCTTTTTTCTCGGCAACAATTGGTGGCTTTGATTTTATTTTTAAAGACAATACAGTAGCCATTAGTAGGAGCGTAGCACTTACAAAATAGGCATTGGAAATACCTGCAAATGCAATAAGTAAACCACCCGTTGCATGGCCCGTAATGGAAGATATTAAGTAAGTAGAAGAGTTGAGTGAAATGGCTTTTTGCAGTATGATTCTTGGAACAATGGCAGCTATCATACTATTGGAAGCAGGTGAACCGAAAGAGCGTATGATGCCCGTGCAAAAAACGGCTCCTAAAATAACAGCTAGCTTTGTGGCAGATGTAAAATTAAATGGGGAATAACTTATAAGCGCCAATACAGCAGCACAAATTACATAACAGAAAAAAGCCGCGGATAATATTTTCTTCTTGTTGTGCGTATCTATATAATGACCAGCGTATAATGCAGAAACTACTGCAGGTAAAAACTCTGTAAGCCCCGCTATACCTACCATGTAAGTGTTAGAGAGTTTAAATACTTGGTAGATAACAATCGTAGATATCATGCGCATACCCAGCGTGAAAAATAATTTTGCACTAATAAAATGCCAAAACTCAAGGGGTAGTTTATCTTTATTAACTGATATCATTTTTAAGGTAGCGTAAGGTAGTGTTGCCCATTTTCATATTCTTTATCCAAAGCGTCTATTATAATTTTTACATGCGCTGGATTATCTAAAAAATCTGCGTTGGATGCATCTACAAAAAGTGTTTTTATATTGTGCTGTTTTATGTACTGTGTATAGGTTTCTTGTAAACTAAAAAGATAATCATTGGGTATATCTTGCTCGTATTTCCTATTTCTTTTTTTTATATTTTCTTGCAACTTATTTACTGGTGTGTGCAAATAGATTAAAATATCGGGCTGTACAATTTGCGGATTTATTATGTCAAATAATTTTTGGTACAACCTAAATTCTTCATCCGGTAAATTTACTTTAGCAAATAACAAACATTTAGTAAACAAATAATCTGATATAGTAACCGTTTGAAACATATCCTTGGTTTGCAATAAATCTTTCAATTGCTTGTACCGCTCTGCCATAAAAAACAGCTCAAGTGGAAAAGCATATTGCTGCGGACTTTCGTAAAATTTGGGTAGAAATGGGTTCTCAGCAAATTCTTCTAGAATAAGCCTTGCGTTAAAATGTTGACTAAGTATATTGGAAAGTGTCGTCTTGCCTGCGCCAATGTTACCCTCTATTGTTATAAAATTATAGTTCATCTTATTGCAAAATAAAAGGAAACTATAAAACTGTTATTAAATCTTTTGCACATTTAGTTCATCAAGGCACTCTTTTAAGAGCTTTTTTACCGTCTTTTGGAGCAATGGGTGCATAAAAGTAGCAGCTATTTCTACCAACGGAACCAATACGAACCTACGATTTTGAATTTCTGGATGTGGTACAGTTAGGTTCTTGGTTTTAATAATTTCATTGTTGAAAAAAAGAATATCTATATCAATTGTTCTTGCCGCATTTTTAAAAGTACGGGTTCTACCCATGGCTGTTTCTATTTTTAATGTATCCCATATTAGTTCAGCAGAACTTAGTTTTGTTTCAATTTCGAGCACCTGGTTTAAAAAGTCAGCCTGATCATTATCACCCCATGCAGCCGTACTGTAAAACGAGGAGCTTTTTTTAATAGTGCCAATACTACGCTCAATATGATCTTGGGCCTGTAACAAATATGCTTTTGTATTGCCCATATTGCTACCAAGCAGGATATATACTTTATTCATGATTAAATGCTAAACAGGCGTTTATCTGTTCTAAAAGATTTCACTTCTATAATTTTTACTTTTTTAAAATCTTTGTGTAATGGATTTATTAAAAAATTATGTTCTTCCTGAACAACAGCTGATGGTACTTGGATAAAAAGATTTGTCATAGACTTAACGAATTCATTACCCATAAATTTTGTGTAACTAATATCCTCGATCCATTCTGTTTTTAATTTATCTAATTCAATGTTGTTGGAAGACACATTATCAGGCAATGAAATTTTTATCAGGCTTAATGGTATTGAAAAGTCTTTAAACTGGTTGTTTACGAGCATTTCCAATATGGTAAGGGATATATGTTGTGAAGTGTACAAAATGGGAATACCTTTCGAATTCCACCTCCCACCAAACAATTTGGCCCCAGCCCCAGAGATATCATTCTCATAAGCAGTATGAACGATTCTATATACAATCATGCGAATATACCATGTTGTATCCTGCCCAGTTGGGTTAATACATTTTGAATGCCATCAAAAGTAGCAAGAGAGTTGATAGACAAATTACCTTCTAGCATATAAGGATTTCGTTTTATCCAATTGTAAAAATTATCTGTTTTCCCAAAAGTTATTTTTGCCTCTCTAATGATTGTTTCTAAAAGGGCAATTCTTTCAGCATTTATAGGAGCAAAGGAACTATTGTTTTTTGCATAACGTTGCAATGTGCGTTCACTTACATGCAAAATCATTGCCCACTCAGAGAGTGTAAATGGTATTTTATCAGCTATTTTTTTAAAATCATTGTACGTAAATTCTTTTAGTGCATCTGTTTTTCTTACATTACCATACAAAGCGGAAGGCTCCTCAGTTTTTGACAAAGCGTCTTCCCGTTTTGGAGGTAATTTTTTTTGTATCTTTTTCATTTATCCGACATTTGTCACACAATTTACGACATTTGTCATAAATTTCAAATCTTTTTATCCTTTTTTTCTTATAGCTTTACACAATATTAATATGCTTATGAAGTATAGTCAGTTAAAAGCCATGTTTGCCATTACAAAGGCAAGTTTACGTTCTATTTTAAGAAGCCCGTCGGCAGTGGTGTTTAGCTTTGTTTTCCCTTTTATTTTTATTATTGTTTTTGGATTTATAGGAAATGGAAGTGGTATGCAATCTTACAATTTGGTTATGGCCCCAAATGCCGACACCAGTAATTATTTATTTGCAGCACTTAAAAAAGTGCCTGCATTAAAGTTTAAACACTTCGATACAGAAGAACAGCTAAAACTTGCTCAGCAAAAAGGCAGAATTGCAGGCGTAATAGATATTATCAAAAATAAAGATTCCGTAGTTCCATATTCAGTAAAAATGTACACTACAAATTCTAGCGATGACCAATGGCCTCAACTAAGATCTATCATAAAATCAACCATTAATGAAGTAAGTAATAATGTGTACAAGGGCAGACCCAGTTTTGCCGATTTTAATTTTGATCCTGAAAATATAAAAGATAGAGCAGTAATACGTCAATACAAAACCATAGACTTTATGCTACCTGGGCAATTAGGTTTTTCTTTATTGAGTGCGGGTGTATTTGGCGTGGCATTCACTTTTTTTAATTTGCGAAATACGATGGTACTCAAACGCTTTTTTGCAACACCTATCAATAGAACATTTATAATTTTAGGTGAGGGTATGAGCAGGGTAATTTTTCAAATGATTACTGCCATTGTTATTATTGGAGCGGGTTATTTATTTTTCGGGTTTACGTTGGTGCATGGGTGGACAACATTATTTGAAATGCTTTTTTTAAGTTTTGTGGGATTGGTAATATTTATGGGATTTGGATTTATTGTGAGTGGCTTAGCAAAAAGCGATAGTACCATACCACCATTTGCCAATTTGATAACTTTGCCACAATTTTTATTGGGGGGTACATTTTTTTCTGTGGATAATTTTCCAAAATGGTTACAACCCATTTCAAAAGCTTTGCCACTTACACATCTTAATACAGCCATGCGTGCAGTGGCATTTGAAGGACAAAATCTTTGGGATGTAAGATGGGAAATAGGTATCTTATTTTTATGGGGCGTTATTGTTTATGTAGCAGCTATTAAAGTTTTTAAATGGGAGTAATATGAAAATGTTGAAAGGGGCTTTGTTTGTTTTTGTGGGGTTGTTTGTTATGATGACACTTATTTCTTTGCTTATACCAAGTAAAGTTGTTATAGCAAAAGCTACCACCGTACAAGCCGATTCTGTAAAATTGTTTAAAGAAATTAGTGATTTAAAAAATTGGAAACATTGGCATCCTGTTTTTATGAATGATAGTATTGGTATTACTTACAGCGAAATTACCGATAAGGTGAGTTCTTTTGCAAGTTGGACCACTACCGGAAAAGAAAATAAATTGGTGATTGCAAAAATAAGCTATCCAGTAGTTGAGATTTTGTTGCAAAGAGCTGGTGAAAATGACGTAGTAAATATTTTCTCCGTAATGCCAGTGTTGGAACAGGGTAATATGCAATTGCAATGGCAATCCATTACAAAACTTAAATGGTACCCTTGGGAAAAATTTAGTGGGATTTTTATAGAAAAAATGTCTGGCGCAGGATATGAAGTAGCATTGGAATCTTTAAAGAAATATCTAGAATCACACTAAAATTGAAGTGGGCAATTTTAAATTGCTTGAATAAATTTTAAATTTCTTTTTATTCCTTCAAACTTACTTCGTTTGAGCGGAGATTTACTAAAAACAATTTTAAATTTTTCTTCCGTCATTTCTTTCCAATCAGATGTGCTGAATTCCAATATCTCGGCAATCGGGTCAAATTTATTATCCAAAGTTGGTTTGGCAAAGCTATTCCAGGGGCATACATCTTGGCATACATCACAACCAAAAAGCCAGTTGTCGAACTTACCCTTCATTTTATCGGGTATTAGCGCATCTTTAAGTTCTATGGTAAAGTAAGAGATGCATTTACTACCATCCACCACTTTATTGGGTAAAATAGCTTCTGTAGGACATTCATCAATACATTTTGTACAAGTGCCACAATAATCTTTTATGCCAACATCATCTGGTAATAATTGTAAGTCTGTTATTAATGATGCTATAAAAAAGAAAGAACCTTGCTTTTTGTTAATGAGGTTTCCATTTTTTCCAATCCAACCCAAGCCACTTTTTTGTGCCCAAGCACGCTCTAGCACAGGCGCACTGTCTACAAATCCTCTGCCGTGTATATCTCCAATTTTTTCTTTAAGGATTAAGAAAAACTGATTCAATTTATCTCTAATTATTTCATGATAATCTTTGCCATAAGCATACTTCGATACTTTAGGTGAATCGGGGTTTTGAATTTGTGAAGGGTAATAATTGATAAGCAAAGTAATAACAGATTTTGCACCAGGTACAAGTTTTGTAGGATCTGTACGTAAATCAAAGTGATTTTGCATGTATTCCATTGAGCCATGCATACCTTTATTTAGCCAGGTTTCAAGCCTGCGAGCATCTTCATTTAAAAAACCAGCATTTGCTATGCCACAAAAATCGAAACCAAGCATGGAAGCTGTTTCTTTTACAATTGTGGTATGTGAACCAGCGCTCAATATTAAAGGAATTAAAATTTAATATCGTAACCAAATAAGCCAATAAATTCAAAATAACCAAATGCGTGCGTAACACGATCACCCTTTAGCAAAGTAGTATTTGCCAAAGCGTTTATATACCTCACATAACCAGTTTTGCCCGTTCCTTCTAAAAAAAACCGCTTTGATAAATATAACCTTGCTCCAGCTTCTGCACTTACATTGTAACCTGCAATATGAAAATCATTGTTGTATCTATCTCCACGATAAGTAAAATCTGTTCTGGGAATATTAATGCCAGCGCCCAATTTCCAAATTAAATTTACAAGTGGCCTAGATTTGGCAGCATTCATGTACAAGGTTTTTTGTTGTACGTAATTTACATGTAACAAATTGCCTCCATCTGTATGTTCTAAATGTACAAAATTGTTCGGATCCAATATACTATCGCCATCCACTTGTTTTCCACTTATACGCCCTCTTACCCGTACTTTTTGCCAGTCTGTTACTACATACTTAATATGATCAAAATTTAACTCTATCGCTTTAGTTTTATCATCGTTTAAATAAAACCCAATCCTATAATTGTATTGAGGAATAGAAATCTCTACAGGGTTTTTATATACGGCATCCAAATCTGGTTTATCGTGAGCTTTGGCCATTACAAATGTAAAATCATCTCCATTGCTCAATTTAAAGCGAATATTTCT
>JANMGS010000843.1:0-7324 GCA_031374745.1 Ferruginibacter sp.
GAAAATAACGTCATTGCTTTTATAAGTGATATTACTGTGCGAAAACTGGCAGAAGCAGAAGTTATAAAATTGAATAATGAGTTAGAAGATAAAATTGAGCGAAGGACAACTCAGTTAACCGTTGCAATGGAACAACTAGAAAAATCGAAAGCAGAGTTGGAAAGTGCCATTTTTTTTCAAAAGGCAATACTAGATAATGCAGGTGCAATGATTATAGGTACAGATGAAAAAGGTATAATCAAAACCTTTAATCCAGAAGCTGAAAGGGAATTGGGCTATAATGCAAATGAGTTAATAGGTAAGCATAGCCCATTGGTATTTCATGATATGGAGGAAGTAACTTCTAGGGCTAAAGAGTTGTCACAGGAATTAGAACAACCTGTATCTGCAGATATGGATGTATTTTTTGCAAAAGCACGGCTAGCATTACCCAACGAATATGAATGGAGTTATATACGGAAAGATGGTTCAAGATTTCCTGTATTGCTTCGTGTTACAGCTATGCGTGATGATGAATTTGGTGTCTTTGGTTTTTTAGGAATTGCACTCAATATTTCAGAATCTAAGAAAGTGGAGAAAGAATTACAGGTTGCATTGAATAAAGAAAAAGAATTGAGTGAACTAAAATCAAGGTTCGTATCTATGGCTTCCCATGAGTTTAGAACACCGTTAAGCACTATACTTTCTTCTGCTTCTTTGGTTGCAAAGTATACCGAAACATCGCAACAAGAAAATAGGGATAAGCATATAGATAGGATAAAGTCTTCGGTTAATAGTTTAGTAGATTTACTCAACGAATTTTTATCTATCGGAAAAATTGAAGATGGTAAAATTAATGCGAATCTTGTATCATTTAATATCAAACAATTACTAGAAATTACTTGTAAAGAAATGCAAGCTTTGGCAAAAATAAACCAAAGTATAAAATATGTACATGAAGGTGAAGAAATGGTTAACTTGGATCCATCTCTTTTAAAAAATGTGATATTAAATCTTTTATCAAATGCCATTAAATTTTCCTCGGAGCAGGCAGCGGTTTTGGTTAAAAGCGAAGTGACAAAAGATAGTACAATTATAACTGTAGAGGATAATGGAATTGGAATTTCGGCTGAAGACCAACAGCATCTTTTTGAGCGATTTTTTAGGGCTAAAAATGCAGTAAATATACCAGGAACTGGGCTAGGGCTTCATATTGTAAATAAATATATAGAGATGATGTTGGGACAAATAACATATAAAAGCGAATTGGAAAAAGGCACAAAATTTATTATTCAATTCGGTAATTTTTAAATTCATAAGTAAATTGCACGAAACTTGCCAGAATTAAAAGTGAATGCAAAATCAAATGTTCGTAATTGCATTTTTTACCATGCCCCGTTTTTGTAAGAGCACAAATTTTAAAATATTAGGTACATATGAAAAAGATTCTATTAATTGAGGATAATGCAGAAATCAGAGAAAATACAGCAGAAATTTTAGAGCTTGCAGGATATAATGTACGAAGTGCAGAGAACGGGAAAGTTGGAGTGGCATTGGCTTTAGAAGAAAAGCCAGATTTGATTGTGTGCGATATCATGATGCCTGTATTGGATGGTTATGGTGTGTTGCACCTCATTAATGCCAATCCTGAATTAAATCACACTCCTTTTATTTTTTTAACAGCAAAAGCTGAACGAAATGATTTTAGGAAAGGCATGGAGCTTGGGGCCGATGATTATATTACTAAGCCTTTTGATGATATTGAATTGCTCACAGCTATTGAGCGAAGGTTTAGGAAAGCCGAAATATTACTGAAAGATTACCATCCCAATGCACAGGGTTTGCAACAATTGTTGCAGGAGTATAAAGAAAAAGATGCCTTAGAATACCTTTCACAAAGCGGCAATTTAAATCATTATAAAAAGAAACAGCTTATCTACAGTGAGGGCAATCACCCAGTCGTATTATTTTATATAGAAAAAGGGAAAGTAAAAACCTATAGAACCAATGATGATGGTAAGGAGCTAACGATTGGGCTTTATTCGGAAGGTGATTTTTTTGGATATACTGCTTTGTTGGAAGATACCATCTACAAGGAATATGCTGAAGCTATCGAAGATTCCGAAATCACCGTAATACCAAGAGATCAATTTGAAAATCTATTGAAAAATAGCAAAGAGCTTACACAAAAGTTTATTAAGTTATTGGCAAATAACGTATCAGAAAGGGAGGAGCAATTATTGAGCTTGGCTTATAATTCACTCAGAAAAAGAGTAGCCAATGCCATCGTTACTTTGCAAAACAAGTTTAAAAAAGATGGGCAGGAGCTTTTTTCAATCCACATTTCTCGAGAAGATTTATCAAATATCGCAGGCACGGCTACCGAATCATTGATTAGGACACTCAGCGATTTTAAAACAGAAAAATTAATTGAAATAAAAGATGGTAATATTATTGTTATAAACGAGAAAAAATTGCACACGTTATTGAATTAATGCAGTATTTCCTTCCTCGGATGTAACAAGCATTTTTTATACCTTTATCTAACTGTTGCTAGCATTTGCTAGCAACAGTTTTTGTTTGCACCATGTTCTTATCAGAAGATATTCTTGCTGTTTTTTATGCTGATTTACTTCAATTTATTTTGTGACTATCATCATAGAATTATCTTATACGCTACTGTACTTTTATAAAAATATTTATTATGAAACTACATTATTTGAGCATAATGGTTTTATTATTACTTTCTTTCAACTCCTTTGCTCAAGATGAGGAAAGTAAAATTACTTCCAAATATGATTTTATTCCAGGAGAGAAAATTGTTTTTTATGATGATTTTTCGGCAGAAGCGATTGGGGATTTCCCTGCACAATGGAATACCAATAGTAGTGGAGAAATTGTTAGCATTGCAAAATTTCCTGGCAGATGGTTTCAATTAATTGGTGGTGGATATTATATTCCTGAAGCTAAAGAAAAATTTACAGAAAATTTTACCATTGAATTTGATTTGGTTTCTTACAATACGTCCAATACCGAGTATTTGTACAATATGAACTTTATTTTTGTATCAGGCACATTGAATAACCCAAGCGAAGGTGGGGCAATTCCTGGTAAAGCAGGTTTAAGCATAACACCTGGTTACGAAGAAGTAAGTTGGACTAATTGGTCAGAATCTGTAGGTGGTTATAAGGATAATGGGCATGGTATATATGCTTTTAATAATGATGTAAAATACCATGTTTGTTTTTGGGTGCAAAAACAACGGATTCGTATGTATGCCAATGAACAAAAAATTTTAGATTTACCTAGAGGTTTGATTGAAGGCTATCAGTATAATATATTTAGAATACAAACCACTGATGAATTAAAACCAATTATTGCAAATTTTACAATAGCTACCGGTTTGCCTGATATGAGAAATAAACTACTCACAGTTGGTAAATTAATTTCTTATGGTATTCAGTTTGATGTAAATTCTGACAAGATAAAACCTGCATCTTATGCTACCATAAAAGAAATTGCGCAGGTGTTAAAAGATAACGCAACTGTAAAAATAAAAATTGTAGGGCATACAGACAGCGATGGGGATGATGCTAGCAATTTAGATTTGTCTAAGCGTAGGGCGGAAAGCGTAAAAAATGAACTTATTACTACGTTTGGTATTGAAGCAAGCCGCATACAAACAGATGGCAAAGGAGAAACACAACCTATCGTTGGGAATGACAATATGATAAACAAAGCAAAAAATAGGAGAGTAGAATTCATTAAACTATGATTCTAATGGTAGATAGTGCGGTTGAGTAATTTTACTTATTATTTCATTTATTCTATATTTTTTGTTTATGTAAAAAAGCTTTTTATATGAAAATGTATAATCGGTTTTGAATAAGTAAAAATGTTAAAAATCACATTCAATATTATTAAAACGGTGAAATATGAAAAAGATACTTGAGTTGATAGCAATTGTGTTATTTACAACAACAATAAAAGCCCAAAATGTAGGAATAGCAACAACTGCGCCATCAGAAAAATTAGATGTAAACGGAAATATAAATGTAAGTGGTACCATTAAAGTAAATGGAATAGACGGCACTGCTGGTCAAGTATTGATGAAAAATAGTGCAGGTGTTTTTTCTTGGGGAAATATGGCCCAATACAACCATATACTTGGCTTTAGTTCCACCTCACTTTTATCCAATACATTATACACTTGGACCGTACCGGCTTCTATAACAAAAGTTTTTGTGGAGTGTTGGGCTGGTGGCGGTGGTGGTGCAACTGGCGGTGGTGGCGGCGGTGGCGGATATCTGGCATATGAATGGAATGTTACACCCGGATCTGTATTTAATATTACAGTAGGTGGCGGTGGAGCTGGCGCAACAACAGCTACATCTGATGCCGTAGATGGTAGTAATACGATTGTACAAATTGGTACAGCCCAACTGATAGCCTATGGTGGAGATGGAGGTCATGTTAGTTTACCCGGTTTCGCTGGCGAATTTGGTGCTAGTTTTGGTGCATATTACTACGGGCAAAGTGGAACAGCAGGCGAAACCAATACCGAAACCTATGGCGTGTACAACGCTACTATTTACTATACCGCTGTAAATTTTGGAAGCGGCGGCATTGGTGGTAATACACAACTAGTACAACACAATGGAGGATTTAGATCTTACAACACAAGTAATGCTGCTATCATAAAAAATACCAATAGCCTATTTGGTGTAGAACCGAGCGGTGGTGGCGGTGCCGATGCTACAGGTGGGAAAAATGGTGCTCCTGGCTTGGTGATTATTCATTACTAAGTTAATAGTAAGTAATATGATTTTACAACTGTTTATGCTTTTAGCAAATAATTATTGAATTCATTTTTTAAAGCAGAAAAACTTTTTTCTAGATACTCTATTTCATTTCTCAAACGCTTGTATTTATTTTCGGTTTTATTTTTTATATCTTCAGTAACGGTGCTTTCATCCAATAAATTTTTCAATTCCCGAATGTCGTGTTTTAGCTCATCCATAAATTCGTCTTGCAAAATAAATTGGTTCTGAAAATGCTCCGCATATGCCAAAAAATCCCTATCCGTTTTTTGGTCTAGCACTTCCGATAGGCGTGTTTTTAAGAAAGTATTTTCTTGTTTAAAAAAGCCAATCATCCGCTCCCAAGTACTAAACTCGTGATGGTAATGTGAAAGATTGGAACTATTAACCCTGGTCATTTTGCTATAATAATTTAGGTTTCTATTTACTAATTATTTGTTGTGTTGGTTTGGTACAACAATTTATTATCTCTTTTTTTTCTACATCCATTTTTGGACTTACGTATTTTATTCCTAATCCCATTCCTCTAATAATAAGCATAGAAGCAATGAGCACCATCATATAGGGATAAGCTTTTCTAATCTTTTGTCGGAAGCCAATGCTTACATAATTGCCCCAAAACGCCACGCTCCACATCATAGGCAAAGTACCCAAACCAAAGAAAGCCATAAACAAAACAGCCTTTAAAACATCGCCACTGGCTATTGCACCCGCTGCAGCTATGTACACCAAGCCGCAGGGTAGGAGCCCATTTAAAAGACCAATGGCAAACAAAGAGGAATAATTTTTTTTCACGAAAAGTTGCCCCAAGGCAGCCCTTACTTTTTCGAAAAAAGCCAAAGGAAAATTTTTATTTGAAAATTTTAAATATCTCTTTGGTAAAATTACAATGAGTATGATGAGCGATCCAATGAAAATTGAAAGCCATTGTTGATATCCAAACATTGACACACTCTTTCCAATAATTCCAAAAAGTAGTCCAAAAAGGGAATATGTTACTATTCGACCAATATTGTACAAAAGCGATCCAGAAAATTTAGACCATACCGTGTCACTATTAATCGGTAGTGACAAAGCCAATGGACCACACATACCCACGCAATGGAAACTGCCCAAAAGACCCATCATAAATGCCGCTATTAATAATTGAGACATGTTTGCCTATTTTTTTATTTCAATATTTGTTTCAAAATAATATGACAATGCTTCTGCCTTCCAGCTCAACTGTAAATTGTAAAAACCCTTTTTAATAATGGAAAGTGGTATTTCTACAGGTTCATCTTTTACAGAAAACGATTGTTTTATATCATTGTCTTCATTAGATGGAGCATACAGTACTGCATCACCATTAATCGTTTTTCCAGCAAAATCTTTTGGAAATACAATAACCAATTTTTCATTTACAATTTTATAACTGATGCTGTCAGAAAGTTCATCTACTCTTTTTTGTTCATCAATTCTATCTTGGTATTTCAATTCTTTTGCGTAATAATTGGTTGTAACCAAATCAATTTTTTGTGAAGACGATTTAAAAACCATAAATAGGATGCCCGCAACGAATATGGCATATATTAAAATTATTTTTTTTCCCCAGTTCATTATTTTCTATTTATCAATTATAAATTTCAGGACCAATAAAGCTTGCTGTAATTGTTTTTATTTTTTTAGGTGCTTTTCCTTCCGAATCGTTTTGGTACATACCAATCTCTAGTGGCGTTTTCCAGCCTTTTATTTGATTTCTATTTAGTTTTACAAAAAATTGCACATGTGAATAATCTTCTTTTTTTACAATCATATTCACTGATCCTACAAACTCAATTTCACCTTGTATATTTTCTAATTTTAAGGTAAATGGGATGTCTTCATGCGTTTTGTTTGCTAGTTTTAAATTGTATAAATTGCTTACACGTCCGTCCGGTAATGATGTATAAGTCATGCCTGCAGTACGCATGAGCCTGGCATCTAAGTCTGTTCTGCTTACCAATAGAAAAACCAGCAACGATAGGAGTAGCATAAGTACGGCTATATACCCTTTTATTCGTGCTGTTAATTTTAGTTTTATACCTTTTGTTATACTATTTTCCGATGCATACCTGATAAGCCCTTTGGGTTTATGTACACTTACCATAATAGCATCGCAAGCATCTATGCATGCTGTACAATTTACACATTCAAGTTGTGTTCCATTTCTTATGTCTATACCTGTTGGGCATACACGTACACATGCGTAGCAATCTATGCAATCGCCTAAGGGAGGTTGCTCTATATAAGGTTCAAATTTTGCTGCTATATCTTTACACCCCCCATTGCCTTTGCAATTGTCACATTTTGGTGCAGCATCATCATGATGATGCGTATGTTCTTTCTCCTGTTTTGTAAGCTTTCCTCTTGGTTCACCACGAAGCCGGTCATAAGCAACTACAATGGAGTTTTTATCAAGCAATACACCCTGCAATCTACCATATGGGCATACAACAATACATACCTGCTCCCTAAACCACCAGTATACGAAGAAAAAAAATGAA
>JANMGS010000876.1:0-1551 GCA_031374745.1 Ferruginibacter sp.
CTCATTTGCAATGCTATAACTAAGTACGACATACCCCTTATCTGCTTTCAATAAATGTGTTAAGCCATAGTTGCAATTATGTAAAAAAAGTTGTTCATAAAAATACTTTTACCATAAAACAAAATGACATGTCAGCCATCAATTTAGACCAAAAAGGAATAAGCATTAATGGGCCAGAATTTAATGCCATTGCTCCCAACTTACAAAGTAATATCCTCAAATCTCATTCCCGAGATAACGCAAGCTTACTTTTTTTAACCTTCACTGCAGGTAAAACGGAAGTAGCAGCATGGATAAGGAAATTTATTGGCCAGCAAAAATTTGTACTTTCTGCTATGGATCAAAAAGTAGATTCGGCGGCACATAAAGCAACTCCAGCATTAAAAAGTAAAACGGTAGCCAATTTCTACCTTACCGCCAGTGGCTATGAACAGCTTGGATTCAATTCAAATAAATTTAAAAATAGCAACACCGATAATGAATCAATGGAGGAGGGTGAAGAAGTAGAAAATGAAAATACAATGGCTGGCAACAGCGATTTTGTGAGTGGTATGAAATCAAAAAAAGTGAAGAAAAAATTAAAAGACCCAGATGTAAATGAGTGGGAGCAAGGATACAATACAGATATACATGCCTTGGTATTGTTAGCAGATGATGATGCATCGGTACTAAAAACTGAATTTAATAATCTTAAAATTTCATTGGCAGATATAGCCGTATTTGTGAAGGAAGAAATTGGAAAAAACTTAACCAGCATTTTTGGAGGAAAGAAAAGAAATTTAGAACATTTTGGCTATGCCGATGGTATTAGTCAACCCAGTTATTTTACAGGGCCAGATGTTCATTTAACATCGCCAAAAGAATTACAGCCTTTAAACATATTGTTGGTAAAAGATCCATTTACCAACAAAGACGACAACAATTATGGCAGCTTTCTTGTGTACAGAAAACTGGAACAAGACGTAGAAGGATTTAACAATAGAGTTAGCGCATTGGCCCAGCAACTAGAATTAAATGCCAACCAGCAAGGAAAAATAACAACAGAAGATTATGCAGGGGCGTTGGTTGTGGGAAGGTTTAAAGATGGAACACCGCTTATAAAAAGCGATGTAAGTCTGGGAGAATTTCCTGCATTCAACGATTTTAAATATGAAAATACAGACAGAGGAGCGCACAAATGTCCTTTCCATTCACATATACGAAAAACGAATCCAAGAGGGCAAGGCATATTGGTTGGCCAAAGTTTTATAACACGAAGAGGTATACCTTATGGCGAAACAGATTCCAATCGTGAAAAAGGTTTGCTCTTTATGTGCTTTCAATCTAACTTAGACAGGCAGTTTAATTTTATACAAAAAACATGGGCAAATGCACCTGGCTTTCCGCCATTGAGGGGGCGTCCTGGAATAGACCCTTTGATAGGTCAAGGAAATGCTGGTGAACAAAAATGGCCAATAGAATATGGCAGCAAAGAGGAAATAGATTTTGATTTTGCGGGCTTTGTAAAAATGAAGGGTGGCGAGTATTTTTTTGCACCAAGTATTGGTTTTC
>JANMGS010000882.1:0-5474 GCA_031374745.1 Ferruginibacter sp.
CCTTTTTTATCTTCCACTATGGTATTTGTACCACGGCTGATGAAGCCTTCTGTTTCGGTATAATGAAAAAAGGCTGCCGGCTTACCCTCTTTTGCCGGTTCGTAACGGGTAATGCCTCCGCCATTTCCGCCAAACCAGAGATGACCTCTGCTGTCTTGCAAAATAGACCGCACATCAGGAACGGAAATCCCTTCAGCCGTTCCAAAACGATAATAAGACTTACCGTCAAATTTTATTAACCCCCTTGTTGTACCAAACCACATATTACCCTCTTTATCCTCATAAGTTGCAAATGCATAGTTGATGGGATATTGAATAATATTATTCGTTTGCCCGGCTTCATCATATTTATGGATGGTTGTAATTGAATTGAACCACAGTTTATCTTTTCTGTCTCTGTAGGCAGTGGTAACAAAATTATCTGCAAGGCCCTCTGACTTGGTAAAATGTTGAAAAATACTTGTGTTGATTTTGTTTAGTCCGGCCCCGGTTGTACCAATCCAAAGCTGCCCCGACCTGTCTTCCAAAATGCAATTTTGAGGAATAAAATTAAATGAAAGTCCTTCCCCTTCTGAAATACAAATAAAGTTCTTGCCGTCATATTTACACACACCACTTCCTCTTGTGCCAAACCAGATATGACCAAATTGGTCTTCTGTAATATTTGTAACATCGTTATTTGAAAGCCCATTGGCTGTGGGAAATTGAATAGGAAAATTAATGAAAATATTTCCATCAAATTTACTTACTCCACGGCTGGTGCCAAACCAAAGAGCACCTGCCTTGTCTTGCATGATACAGTTTACCGAATCGTTTGCAAGCCCTTCGTTTTTGGTAAAATGAATAAATGACTTGCCCAGCCCGACTTCGTCATTCTGGCGGGCATCAAATTTGTTTACGCCGCCTCCCAAAGTAGTAAACCATAGGTTGCCCGTCTTGTCTTCAAGTACAGATGAAACATCATTATTAGAAAGCCCCTCATTAGTTGTATAGTTAATGAAATTTCCACCCGCATTGTCTTTAGATGGTTCCAATTTGCTTACTCCGCCATTCGTGGCAAACCAAATATTACCCGCCTTGTCCTCTATGGTTTTCATTACCCTGTCTCCTGCAAGTCCTTGGGTTTTGGTAAAACTGGTAAAGGTTTTGCCATTAAAGCGGCTTACACCGCTGCGTATATGACCAAACCAGAAATTGCCTTTACTGTCTTGAAAAATAGAACGTACATCATTCTGCAAAAGCCCGTTTTCTGTTCTGTAAACAACAAATGATTTTCCATCATAGCGGCTCACTCCTCCGCCAGAGGTGCCTATCCATAGATAGCCGTCTTTATCCTGAAATAGGGAGCTTACAAATTGATTTTGCAGGCCCTGGTCTATATTTAATTGCTGTATATCGTACTTGGCATTATCATTCATAAGCAATGGCAGGGCAGGGTTTGTTTTGGGAGAAAACAGCTTTGCTGTTTTGCCTTTGGTAGTAAAGGATTTACCTGTTGGCGTAGTGCCGCCCAGCAGGTTTTGTATGGTATAGACCTGTGGGCTGTTTGCTGCATTGTATTTGGTGAGTTGGCTTTCATCTACCGTTATTTTTTGCAAACTTTCTGGTGTAGGATAAACATTAGCCATTGGTTTAATGGGGCTCACTTTGGGTGTTACCTGCATCACTTGTGGCTTGGCAATGCTATCCATGTTTATTCTTCTGCCAATGGCAGGTATGGGTATTCCAGTGGGAATGGTTTTACCATCTACAGTTGTTATAGGTTCTATGGCTTGGCCTGTTACCATATTCACTTTGTAGCCACCCTTGGGGTTGGCTTCCCAACTTTTGGGTGGTGTGTAGAGCGATGGAGGTGAAGTGCCATCATCTTTAGGGGTGCTGGTGCAGGCTGCTCATAGGAGCAGGGGCAGTAAGGATTTTAGCATACTGAAGCTTTTGTTTGATGAGTTTTCCATTGGTTGTTTATGCTGATAGTTCAATAGTGAATGTTGTTCCTTCATTTTCTTTAGTGTTTACTTTTATTTCTCCTCCATGTGCTTTTACAATATCATAACTCAAACTCAAACCCAATCCGGTTCCCTGGCCGGTGGGTTTAGTGGTAAAGAAAGGTTGAAATATTTTATCGAGAATTTTTGGAGGGATGCCGTTGCCGTTGTCTGTAACAGAAACTAAAACTTTATTACCCTCTTTTTTTGTAGTTACTGAAACAGTTGGTTCATAATTCGCAATGCCGGATTTCTTCTTTTCATCCACTACAAAAAATGCATTGGTAATTAAATTCAAAATCACTCTACCAATATCTTGTGGAATGATATTGATGTTGCCAATCGTTTCATCAAAATCTGTTTTCATAGTGGCGTTGAATGATTTGTCTTTTGCACGAAGCCCATGATAGGAGAGACGTAAATATTCATCTGCCAAGGCATTGATATTTGTTGGCTCTTTTTTACCACTACCAGCACTTGAATGTTGCAGCATGCATTTTACAATTGCATCGGCTCTTTTGCCGTGGTGATTTATTTTTTGTTCGTTGGCAATTACATCATCGGCGATTTGCTTAACATCATCCAAGTTTCCTTTGTCTAATTCATCTTTCATTTCTATCAACAACTCTTGGTTAACTTCTGAAAAATTATTGACGAAGTTTAAAGGGTTTTGAATCTCATGGGCAATGCCGGCTGTGAGTTCTCCAAGTGAAGCCATTTTTTCGGATTGGATGAGTTGCGATTGGGTGGATTTTAAATCTTCTAAAGACCGATTTAAAGCAGCAGTTCTTTCTTCAACCTGATGTTCTAAAAGTTCTTTTTGTGATGTTAAAATTGTCTCTTTTTCTTTAGAGAGTTTTTGCACCCTTTCCAGGGTTAATCGCAAATTTTGACTTCGTTTTCCAAAATCGTAGCCCAGGTAAATAGCCAAACATACAGGTTGAAGCATAAAAGCAATTGGTATGTATGCACCAACATTTAATTGAATAATACGCAAATTAAATAGAACAATAAAAGCCCAGAAAAAAAGGCTAATAACACTAGAGGTAATAAATATTACACTTGCTACCCGGTTTTCACTCCTGGATTTAATTGCCAATCTAATAGTGATAATAAATGCAGTTAATGCCCATAGTGGACCTACTAAATCCGGATTGTATAAAAAGAAACAACCTACAGCAAAAATGAGCAAGAAGGTTACAATTTTAAAAAGTATATCTAAGGGCCGTTTAAAGATCAGGTATAAACAATATAACGAAATCAAATTGGAAACTACAACACAACTATCATAACTAACCGCTATCCAAAAACGCTCTCCATTAGTAGAATTAGACCAGATAACTCCAAAACAGAATAAAATTAAAAGAGCAATACTTAGTGCGAAATAACCATTGATCTTTTCTGAGGGGAAAAAAAGAAAAAAGGATAAAAAAATGATAAACGTTAAAATAGCAATTCCTGCCATCACATAATATTTATCTTTGAATTGTTGCTGGGGAACTATTCTGTAATTTTTGATAGCATCAAAAGAGTTGGCATTGTTGAGAGTGGAGGCAGCAATTCTAATAATTCCATTCGTATTTGAGTATACGGGAAATTTGTACTGTGCATTTACATAACGTATTGCCAAAACCTGCTCCTTTCCTTTTTGAAGTGGTAGTTGATATATTTTGCGGACAGGATTGTAAAAAACAATTTTTTGGGCATCTACACTTACTGTGCCTAATCGATGAATTAATTTTCCATCCAAATAAATTTCGGACGCACCCAATTGATATATATTTAAAACAATGGCATCGTTTAGACTGCTATCGGCTTTTATGTGTTTTCTGAACCATACTATTTCACCACGATTAGCAATAGCATTTTTACCATCGGGCATGTTTAAATTATAAAACGAGAGTTGCTTCCAGGATGAATCATCAAATGCAGGGTTTGCCCATTCTTTGTTATCTCCTTTTTGATAACGCCAATCTTTGTTTAGCGTAGTCCATTTGTTGTTGAGAGTAGAGTCTAAAATTGTTACCTCTTGTGCTTTTGCAAAAAAGGGGAGCAGCAACAAGAGGGATATTTTTAGTAATGGTTTCATTTTAATTTCTTTTGTTGTTTGGATGGCGGTAAAAAATTTTCACCAGTAATTACTTTCTTTCCTGTTTTATTTTCCAATGCAATCCTTGCATCTTTTGCAATTTTCCCACCTTTCTTTCCGGCAACAGCATTTTGTTGTACACCTTTTGCTTTATCTGTTTCTGCAATTTGTCTTGTAGATAATTCGGCCAGTGCCGTAAAAATTAATTCTGCTTCGCTCATATGGTCACGGAGGTTTTGTATTTTTAATCCTTTTAAATTTTTATGTTCCTTTACGGAAAGCCCCGCCCATTCGGTGTGTATGATGTTGGTGAGAAAAGCAAACTCATCATTTTTTTGGACACCACTTTCTTTCCAGTAGTCGGTGAGTTTGTTACGGGTTTCCTGGCCAGTCATTCTTTGTTGAATCCACTTTTCACTTCTTCCCAACTTTTGCCAGTTTTCTCTTGCTCTGTCAAGACTTTGTTCTGGGTCGGCAATTTCTTTCATTCTTTCATAGCCAGTTTTTGCCAGCCATTGCTTAAAAGGTTCCGCTTTGGGTGATGGGATAGATTGGATGAGGCGAAGGAGCTGTTCGGTATCGGCAACATCCGTCATTCTCATTTTGCCATCTGCAGCTTTCATTTTCAACCCGTGACTGTTTGTCACGGTTTCATTTCCCTCTTTTTTCAGCCGTTCTTTCAATTTTCGCCAATAGGCTAAAGGGTCAACACTTTCAGTAAGTATTGCAATTACATCAGAAATAGAGAAATACCATTTCTCTTCTTTTTCATCCCAATGAGTTCTTACTTTTTGCTGCTCGAAGAGCTTCACTTCATTTTTCATTTACACTAAGTATTTAATGGTAATTGTATCATAAATGTTGTTCCTTCTCCTTCTTTCGTTTCCACCCTCAACTCCCCACCATGCGCTTTCACAATATCATAGCTCAAACTCAATCCTAAGCCCGTTCCCTGCCCTGTTGGTTTGGTGGTAAAGAAAGGTTGAAATATTTTATCGAGAATTTTTTGAGGAATACCGTTGCCGTTATCTTTAACACTTATTAAAACTTTTTCAGCTACTTTTTTTGTGCTAACTGAAACAGTCGGTTCGTATCCTTCAATGCCCGATTTCTTCTTTTCATCCACCACATAAAATGCATTGGTAATTAAATTCAAAATAACTCTTCCAATATCCTGCGGAATGATGTTTATGTTACCGATGGTTTCATCAAATTCAGTTTTCATGGTGGCATTGAAAGATTTGTCTTTTGCACGAAGGCCATGATAAGCCAATCGTAAATATTCATCAGCCAGTTTATTAATATCGGTTGGTTCTGTTTTACCGCTGCCAGCACTTGAATGTTGCAGCATGCCTTTTACAATAGCATCGGCTCTTTTGCCATGGTGATTTATTTTTTCT
>JANMGS010000731.1:0-1909 GCA_031374745.1 Ferruginibacter sp.
CTTGCATAGGCGAATCAAATGCATCGCCATTTTTTTCTGGTTCCACTGGAAAAACATCTATAGCAGCCCCACCAATATGACCGCTAAGAATAGCTTTGCGCAAGGCTGGTAAGTCTACAACCGTTCCCCTTGCATAATTAATGATGATGGCGCCTTGCTTGCATTGTGCCAGTGTACTTTTGTTAATCAAATGCTCGGTTGATTTTATTTCAGGTACATGCAATGTTACTATATCAGATTTTTGCAACAATTCCTTCAATGTTTTACTATCAGACGCATTGCCCAATGGTAGTTTTGTTTCTGTATCAAAAAAAATCACTTTTAATCCCAGCGATTCTGCCAATACACTCACTTGGCTCCCTATATTACCATAACCAATAATACCCATCGTTTTGCCTCTCAACTCGTGGCTGCCCGACGCATCTTTCATCCATTTGCCTTCGTGTGCCGCTTTATTTTTATCTACAATCTTTCTAATGAGCATAATAGAAGCGCCAATAACCAATTCTGCCACGCTTCTGGTATTGCTGTAAGGGGCATTAAATACTGCCACGCCATTTGCAGATGCAGCATCTAAATTTACCTGATTTACTCCAATGCAAAAACAGCCTATTGCTTGTAACTTAGCAGCAGCAGCCAATACAGCTTCGGTAACCTGTGTTTTGCTGCGTATACCCAATATGTGCACATTCTTTATTTCTTTAATCAAATCTGCTTCACTTATTGCGCCACTAAGTTTTTTTACCGATGTGTAACCTGTATTAGTGAACTGCTCCACAGCAGCATTACTAATGTTTTCTAGAAAAAGAATATTTATTTTTTCTTTGGGATAACTCGTAATTTTTTTATCTGCCATAATTTAAACACCTTATTTTGCACAAATATATCTTTAAACATTGTTTTTAGAGGGCTGTATGGCCAAATAAATAAGAATAAATTCGAATATTGAATATGAAAAGAATAAATGTAGGGTTGATTGTAGGCGTTTTAATAATGGCTTTGCTTACTAATTCTTGTGCGCAAAATGACAAAGGAAAAAAAGCTGTTGTGTCGGCAGAAAATGAAATAATAGCACCTTACAAAATTCCTGAGCCAAAACTAATTTCGGTCATAGAAAAACAAGCCATAGCTACGCAATGTCAATTGTTTTACGATACCACCCTTTTCCCATCGGGGTTTAATGGTGGTATTATTGTTGCAAAAGGCGGCAATATTGTTTTTGAGCGTTACAAGGGTTTTATAAATCTGGATAATCTACATCCGATTACCTCAAACACGCCTTTGCATATTGCTTCTGTAACAAAAACTTTTACTGCCATGGCAATTTTAAAATTGCAAGAACAAGGTAAAATAAGTATTACAGATTCGCTTACTCAATATTTCCCTGGTTTTAATTACCCAGGCGTAACCATAAAAACTTTGTTGGATCATAGAAGCGGCTTACCTAATTATCTTTATTTTATGGATTATCTTGGTTGGAACAAAGACTCCATCATTCAAAACAAAGACGTATTAGCGTGGCTTATAACAAATAAATCGCTAATGAAAGACAGCACAAAAGCTGACACAAAGTTTACCTATTGCAACACCAATTATGCTTTGCTGGCGCTTATCATTGAGAAAATTACTGGTAAGTCGTACCCCGATTTTATGAAAAAAAATATTTTCGATGCGCTTGGTATGACAAACACTTTTGTACATCACAAAGGAGACACGATGGTTCGTTCCAAAAGTTTTGATTGGAAAGGAAGAGAAATTCCAGACAATTATTTAGACGAAGTATATGGCGATAAAAATATTTATAGCACTGCACAAGATTTATTAAAATGGGACAGAGCACTTACAAACAATATTTTTCTTACAGCAAAAACGTTGGAGACAGCTTATACGCCGTATAGCAACGAAAAAC
>JANMGS010000744.1:0-2306 GCA_031374745.1 Ferruginibacter sp.
GGCTGGGATTCAATTGGGGGCTCTGTAAATATTAAAGCAATTGCAAAATTTTTAAATAGACTCGATAAAAATAATAAACTGGCAAAAACAATATTGTATAGCATAAACCCAGCGGACAACGATATGTTAGCAACCATGGCAGGTAATTTCAATGATGGAAGTTTTCCTGGGAAGGTTCAATTAGGTGCTGCATGGTGGTTTAACGACCAACAAGATGGTATCATTCAGCAGTTGAAGTCTGTTAGTAATATGGGATTACTAAGCCGTTTTGTAGGTATGCTTACAGATTCAAGAAGCTTTCTTTCATTTCCAAGGCATGAATATTTTAGGAGAATTTTATGTGACCTACTAGGCAATGAAATGGAAAATGGGCAAATCCCAAATGATGAAAAATGGATTGGAAAAATGGTACAAGATATTTGCTATGGAAATGCAAAACAATATTTTAATTTATAAAAAAGTAATTAAACCCTCTAAATATATTGACAATGACTAAAAAAGTAGTAACCTTAGGAGAAATCATGTTGCGTTTATCAACACCAGATTTTAAACGCTTTGTACAAGCAGATAGTTTTGACATTACCTATGGAGGTGGTGAAGCTAACGTTGCTGCAGCTTTGTGCAATTATGGATTAAACGGAACATTTGTAACCAAAGTACCAAACAATCCAATAGGCCAGTCTGCTATTAATCATCTGCGTCGCTATGGTGTAGATACCCAGTATATTGTGAGAGGTGGAGAAAGATTAGGTATTTATTTTCTTGAGACAGGAGCTTCTATGAGAGCATCACAAGTAGTATACGATAGAGCTCATGCTTCTATTTCCGATGTAGATATTTCAGAATTTGATTTTGATAAAATATTAGATGGCGCAAGTTGGTTTCATACAACAGGCATTACACCTGCACTGAGCGATAAAGCTGCAGCATTAACTTTAGCTGCATTAAAAGCTGCAAAAGCAAAAGGAATTACAACTAGTATAGATTTAAATTTCCGAAAAAAATTATGGACTAAAGAAAAAGCTCGTGAAGTAATGACTGAGCTTTGCGAATTTGTTGACGTTTGTATAGGCAATGAGGAAGATGCAGATTTATGTTTAGGATTTAAAGCAGCAGATACCGACGTAACCAAAGGCGAATTAAACCTTGACGGTTTCAAAGATGTATTTCATCAAATGAAAGCAAAATTCAATTTTAAATTTATAGCATCATCATTGAGAGAAAGCCACAGTGCTAGCGATAATGGATGGAGTGCGTTGGTTTATGATGGTACAGATTTTTATCATACCAAAGAATATTCAGTTCGTATTGTAGATAGAGTTGGTAGTGGTGATAGCTTTGCTAGTGGGCTAATATATGGCTTGGTTACTGGCATGCCTATGCCTGATGCAGCAGAGTTTGGCGTAGCAGCAAGTGCATTAAAACATACGATACCTGGAGATTTAAATCATGCAACATTGAGCGATGTAAAAGATCTGGTAAAAGGTGATGGAAGTGGAAGAGTACAAAGGTAAAATGCAAAAAAGCTAAAAATGCGAAAATTGGGGAATTTCAAAATGAATCACCATTTCATTTTCTAGTTCAAACAATAAGCATTCAAGCATCTTTTTTGTCTCTTCAAAAAGATGAAATATTTTTCTTTGTTTAACTTTATTCAACAGTAATTCAAATTTTTTATGATCATAGATACAATTCAAAATGCCAGCAAATATTTTGCAGTGCATCCTCTATTTGAAAAAGCTTTTGCATACATAAAGCAAGCAGATTTGAATAATATAGAACCCGGCAAATACGAAGTGGATGGTGATAAACTAAAAGCGATTTACAGCAATAAAATAGGAATGACAGCGGAAGAAAGTTGTGCAAAATTTGAATGCCATAACAAACACATAGATATACAACTTTGTATATATGGAAATGAAACCATAGGTTGGAAACCTAGAGAAACGTGCAAGATTAAAAAAGCTCCATACAACGAAGAAAAAGATGTACAATTTTATGATGATGCGCCCGATATGTTTTTCAAACTTACCAACAATCAATTTGCAATATTTTTCCCAAATGATGTACATGCTCCTATGATAGCTAATGATTCAGTAAATAAATTGGTAATAAAAGTAAAAATATAGAAATTAAAAAAAGTGATAGAACGAAGCTATTGAGAATCATAACATAAAAAATTTCGATTTACAAAATAGTCAGCGTAAAATTAAAACATATTAATAACCAGCGCCAATCCGCTTAATCAGCGCAACAAGCGTACAATCAAAAAACATGAATCCAACTCAAATTTCAGAAACAATTAT
>JANMGS010000001.1:0-3432 GCA_031374745.1 Ferruginibacter sp.
TGTATTGGTTTATTTAATAAAAAATGCAAAAGCATTAAATATTGACGTAAACAAAATAATCATCATGGGTGGAAGTGCGGGAGGGCACTTGGCATTGATGGGGGGGCTATTGGGAAACAACCATCTTTTTGATAACAATTGTGTCGGTACAGAAAATATAAAAGTAGCAGCCATCATAGATAAGTATGGCATTACGGATGTGTGGGATTGGGCTTATGGTAAAGACCTTACGAGCAAATCGGCTAAGAACTGGTTGGGCGCAAAGGCAAACGATGAAGCATTTGCAAAATCTGTTTCGCCCATTACTTACATAAATAAAAATAGCCCGCCCATATTTATTGTACATGGCGATGCAGACCCTACGGTGCCCTATCAACAATCGGTAGCACTTCACAAAAGATTAGTAGAAGCAGGGGTGAAAACTGAATTTATAACAGTGCCTGGCGGCTTGCATGGCAAATTTGAAAAAGAAAAAAATAGTGAAATAAATAAAGCTATAATCAATTTTATTTTAAGCCTAGATAGTTTTAAATAACATGAAAAAAAATTGTTTTTATAAAATCTTATTGGGGCTTTCTTTTTGCTTTGTATTATCTGCTTCATCGCAAGCTACCAACTATACTGTAAATACGTTGGCTACATTGGTAAGTAGAATGAATGCGGCCGTTGCAGGGGATACTATTATTGTAAGAAATGGTACGTACAATTGGGGTCAAATAAATTTCACCAACAACAACAACAATCCTTCATCCAATTGGATTGTTTTAAAAGCACAAACTTTTAACAATGTAATTTTTACAGGCAATACATACCTGCAATTTACCGGCACTCGTATTTTGGTTACTGGTTTTCGTTTTGCAAGTGGTAGTGTGGGTACGACAAGTGTTATACAATTTAGAAATTCATCTAATGTTGCAGCTAATTATTGTAGGGTAAATAATATTACCATAGATAATTACAACAGCGATTCTAGTGCCAATGCAGACCCCGCAAACCCTGGTGTAGGGATTGATAACAAATGGGTTTCATTGTATGGCACAAATAATAGACTGGATCATTGTACATTCATAAATAAATTTAATGCAGGTGCTACCGTGGTTGTATGGTACGATGCTATAGGTGGTGCATACCCGGGGCAATCTACCTCTACTTATCATCGAATAGATTCCAATTATTTTAATGGCAGGGGTTATCTTGGTGGAAATGGAGGCGAATCTGTACGGGTAGGAACGGGTGCTGTTTCCCGAAGTTTTGGTTATAATGTGGTTGAGTACAATTTGTTTGAAAACATGGTACAAACGGAGCCCGAAATCATATCAAACAAAACTTGTTTTAACACTTATAGGTATAATACTTTTAAAAATTGTAGGGGTGGCCTTACATTGAGAACCGCACGTTATTGCAGCGTGTATGGCAATTTTTTTATTGTAGATAATCCTGCTGTTATCAATTCGTATGGGATAAGAATAATTGATAAAGGCCACCGGATTTTTAATAATTACATAGAAGGGGTGAATGGCAATAGCGGAAGTTTAACTTCATTGCGTTGTCCCATTATTTTATACAACGGCCAGTATCCAACAAGCGATACTTTGAACCCAATAAATAGCGGAGGCTATTGGTCTGCAGATAGTACCATCGTAGCTTTTAATACGATTGTAAACTGCAAAGGTGGTGCAGGTATTACATTGGCACATACAGATGCCAATACCTTACTTTATCAGCCGCTAGGAATGATAATAGCCAATAACGTAATAAAAATGGCTACCGGACAGGCTACCTATAAAGACCCGCTTAGTACAACTGCTACTTATTTTGCAGAAGGTAATTTATATGATGCACCTTCCGGTTTGGGCAATATTCCAGCAACAGGTTTTACTGCTACAGCATTAGGTTTTGGTGCAAGACAAAATGGAATTTTATCGCCGCCTGCTTTGCTGCAAGATGCTGCTGTAAACACAAGCGCTTATGCAGCAATGTTAAATGTTACAGATGTGCAAGGCCAAGCAAGAAGCAGTATATACGATATTGGGGCAGATGAAATAAATGGTACCGGAACTGTATTGGCATTTCCATTAGATGCTACACTAGTGGGAGCAGGTACACCGCCCCTTGTTGTTTTACCTCTGCGTATAATAAGTTTTACGGCAGCTGTATTAAAAAACGAAACCCTTTTGCAATGGCAGATAGAAAATGAAATAAATGTTAAGCAGTACGAATTGGAGTATAGCACCGATGGGGTAAATTTTGGAACCATTGCCATTGTAGCTGCTACCAACCAATCATTTTATAATTACACATACCCACATACCATTGCTCAAAAAGAATATTACCGAATAAAGTCAATAGACAACGATGGTAGATATGCTTACTCAAAAATTATTTCTGTAAATACCAATGGGAAACTTTCGGTAAATGTTTTTCCTAACCCTGCGCAAGAATATATTATGGTAGAAGCAAACGGTACCATAACCGAGCAAACAGAAATTATTCTTTACAATGCTTTTGGGCAAGAAGTAAAAAAGCTGATGGCAACAAAAAATGCAACCAAAATATTGATACAACATTTGGCAAAAGGTATGTACCATTTGCAAATAACACAAAAAAACATGGAGCCTAGTTATTATCCATTTATTAAACAGTAACCAATAAAAAATGAATAACCCCCTAAATAAAAAAAGCATGAAAAAACTCTTTACACAAACTTCGGTTTTTATTTTATTTCTTTTTGCAATACCTTTTGTGGGTATGGCACAAGTAGCCACTGCTGGCGATTTTAGAACAATTGTTGCTACGGGCAACTGGTCCGACCTTACTTCTTGGGAAGCAAGAGATGCTGGTGGAAATTGGGCTACTCCTTCTGCCTTACCGTCTACTACAAGTAACGTATACATACAAAGCGGACATACCATTACAGTAGATGTATTGGCTACTTGTAAAGATTTACAAATGAATACGAATGAAGCATTATCAGCACCTGCTTTTCCGACACCAGGTAAATTAGTGCTTGCTGCAAATTATGTAGAAGTGTCAGGAAAAATGAGAGCATATACCAACACAGCCGGTCCAATAATTGGTGCAACGGATGGCGCTTTTTATACCCAAACTTCCGCAGTCACCAATTTTTCTAGTACAGGAGGTACTACAACAACTGGTGCTATTAGAATTGTAGGTAATACAAGAACGGTATTTGCTGCTACGGAGTGGGGACCAAGTGGTTTTAGTAATTGTGCTTTGGAATTTAATCTTGCAGCGGGTCAAATAGCAGATGTAAATAATGCAATAAAATTTAAAAGCATCACCATTAATAGTGGAATTGTTAATGCAAATGCAAGTGCACGTATGGGTGTAGATGATGGGGCTAGCACTGGTTTTTTTACTATTAAATCTGGTGCTAAATTAATTACGCTAAGGTCAGGGTCAGACATTATA
>JANMGS010000778.1:0-10564 GCA_031374745.1 Ferruginibacter sp.
GTATTCCTTCATTTTACCAGCGAATGTAAACACGTGGAAAAACAGTATCAAATTTTCCAAACAATCAATACTTACAAAAAGTAAATGGCTAGGAGAATACCCTTATAATATAGTAAGTGTGGTGGACAATGCAGCTCCCACAGGCGGTGGCATGGAATACCCTACCATTACATTACTTACAGCCGATGGAAGTGAGAAGGCTTTAGAAAGTGTAATAAATCATGAAATTGGGCACAACTGGTTTTATGGAATATTAGGAACCAACGAAAGAGCATACCCATGGATGGATGAAGGAATGAATTCATATTATGATTATAGATACGATAGTCAATATCCCTATCCAGAAAAAGATTCTAGTAATTTTTTCAAAAAGAGAATACCAGAAAACTTATCGGATCTTTTATTGCAAACGTACATAAAGCTAAAAAAAGACCAGCCAATCAATACTTCATCCGAAAAATTTTCCCAAGTAAATTATGGTATAGTTGCATACGAAAAAGCCAGCCAATGGATGATGAAGCTAGAAGCTGAACTTGGCAAAGAAATGTTTGATAAAGTGATGCAAGCCTATTTTGAAAAATGGAAATTCAAACATCCTACAACAGATGATTTTAAGGCAGTAGCTGAAGAAGTATCAGGTAAATCGCTTGATGCTTTTTTTGGAGAATTGAATACAAAAGGAACGTTGGAAAAACCCATAAAGAAAGACATTAAATTCACAAGCTTTTTTAATTTGAAAGAAACAGAAAAGCACCATTATATTTTCGCTGCCCCTGCAATAGGTGCAAACTTTTACGATAAACTCATGATTGGAGTTTTGCTGCACAATTATACCATGCCGGTTACCAATCTTAGATTTGTGGTAGCACCAATGTACGCAACAGGTACAAAAAAGTTAAATGGAATAGGTAGAATTGAATATGATAAAACGGTAGGGGCAAGAGATGCTAGGTTGCAATTTTCATTATCGGGTGCAAAGTTTACAGGAGGTTCTTTTAAAGATTCTACTGGAACAAAAAATGCATTGCAATTTAGTAAAATGGTGCCTGCTGTAAAATATGTATTTGCCAGCAAAGACCCTCGGAGCAGTATCAAAAAATATATACAGTTAAAATCGTTTTTTATTAACGAAACCAATATTTTATTTACGAGAGATTTTGTAAACAACAAAGATATTATTACTTACCCCAAAGAAAATAGATATGTAAACCAATTGCAAGTGGGTATAGAAAACAACAGGGTGCTTTATCCCTACAATGGTACCTTTCAAGCAGAGCAGGGAGATGGGTTTGTAAGATTAAATTTTACAGGAAACTATTATTTTAACTACCAAAAGGGTGGGGGACTCAATCTTCGTTTTTTTGCTGGTAAGTTTATTTACACAGGCGATAAGAGTTTTACAAATCAATTTAAAACAGATATATATCATTTAAATCTTAGTGGTCCTAAAGGATATGAAGATTACAACTACAATAATTATTTTGTTGGAAGAAATGAGTTTCAAGGGGCCTCGAGCCAGCAAATAATGAATAGGGATGGTTTTTTTAAAGTAAGAACAGATTTGCTTAGTAGTAAAATTGGAAAGACAGACGACTGGCTTTCTGCTGTAAATTTAACAACCGATATTCCTAAAGCTGTAAATATATTTAATGCCTTACCAATAAAAATCCCTGTTCGTTTATTTGTAGATATTGGAACATTTGCAGAGGCTTGGGAAAAAAATGCAGAAACGGGTCGTTTTTTGTACGATGCTGGCTTTCAAGTTTCTTTGTTTAAAAATGTAGTGAATGTTTATGTACCCATTATCTATAGCAAAGTGTACAGCGATTATTTTAAATCTACCATAACGGAAAAAAGATTTTTGAAAAACATTTCTTTTAGTATAGATATACAAAATTTAAAGTTCTCCAAATTAGCTCCTCAAACAGGTTTATAAAATGGGAATAACGTACCTACGAAATAGTGAAATAGATAAACAAAAATGGGATGAATGTATAAGTAAAAGCCCGAATGGACTAATTTACAGCACTTCCATTTTTTTAGATAAGATGGCTACTTCATGGGATGCAATGGTTATGGATGATTATCTTGCTGTAATGCCACTGCCATTTCGAAAAAAATATTTTTTGCAATACGTTTATCCACCTGCATTTTCTCAGCAACTAGGTATTACAAGCATAACTACATGTAATGAAGATTTGATTTATTCGTTTATAGAAAAAATACCAAAAAAATTCAGATATATTGAAATGAATTTCAATGCTGCTAATTTGTTTTTTTTTAAAGAAGAAGTGAATCGATTAAATTATTTTCTAGATCTTTTTCCGACCTATGAAGTTTTGTATAAGAATTATAGTCGTTCTGCAATTAGAAATATGACGAAGGCCACAGAAAACGGTGTTACCATAAAGGAAAATATAGATGTAATTGATATTATTAAGATTCATCGAAATCGATTTTTGGACAAAGTGGGAGTGAATGATGAGGATTATAATCGGCTGCATCATTTGCTTGTTTTACTTAAAGGAAAAAATCAACTATTTACTTTAGGAGCTTATGATAAGGATGGAACATTAACTGCTGGTAGTATTTACCTCGTATACAAAAACAGAATAACTTTTATTTTTAATGGAAACACAAAAGCCAGTTTGGATATTGGGGCCACTCACTTACTAATGGATTATACTATTAGAAAGCATTGTTCAAAGCCATACATACTGGACTTTGAGGGGAGCGATAATCCTTCATTTGTTCGTTTTTATGAGCAGTATGGAGCTATTCCTGAGTATTATAAAGCAATAAAAATTAATAAACTTTTTTGGCCTTTGTCTATTTTTAAGTGAAAGTTAATGGGGAATCCTATTATTAAAAATTGATTCTGCAAATAACATGTCTGTAGGTTTGGTAATTTTTATATTATCCTCGTCTCCTTCTACAAGCGATACTTTTAATCCGAAAGCTTCCACTACAGTTGCTTCGTCAGTAAATTTATCTTTATAATCTATCCTGTAAGCGGGTAACAAAATCTTTCCATGAAATGCTTGTGGTGTTTGCACCAATTTTATTTTATTTCTTTCAATAGCCTCATTGCCATCTTCTATCATAATTCGCACACTGTCTTTCGAATCGACAACAGGTATAGCAGTTCCATTTTCTATAACGCAGGTAAAACAGCGCATAATTAACTCACTACTTAGCAATGGGCGTACGGCATCGTGCACAAAAACAACACTGTCTTCATCGTCTACGAGACCCAATCCATTTTGTACAGAATGAAAACGGGTGCGCCCTCCAATTACGATTTGAATAGAATTTTTATCAAAAAATGCATCGATAATTTCTTGTCCTACTGCCACATGCTCTTCGGGTAGTACAAGAATTATTTTACAATCAGAAAATGTTTCTAGAAAAGCATGAATACTATAATACAATACAGGTTTACCTTTCAGTATTAAAAATTGTTTGGGTATAGAATTGTTCATTCTACTGCCGTTCCCACCGGCAACTATTATTGCATACTTTTTCATCAATAAAAATTAAAAAATTCTTTTTAAACAGACTGTACAATTCCCTGAGGGAAATTTAGGGAGCCTTATAAATTCCAATGGTTTTTTCACCGGTACTTTTTTGCATAGCTCTATACATACCAGCACTGTTAAACATCATCGATACATTCCCTTTTGCATCTACACCAATCATGCCACCTTCGCCTTCTATAGCTATCAGCTTTTTGTGTACCACTTCATGCATGGCATCGTGCAAGCTCATGTTCTTGTAGTCCATATGAGCTGCTACATCATAAGCTGCTACTGCTTTTATAAATGGTTCACCATGTCCTGTACAACTTATGGCGCAGGTAGCATTGTTTGCATATGTGCCTGCACCTATGATAGGGCTATCACCAATTCTGCCATATTTTTTATTTGTCATTCCCCCTGTGCTAGTTCCTGCTGCAATATTTCCTTCTGCATCACAAGCTGCCGCTCCTACAGTTCCGAATTTTTTGTCTTTCATTAATTCTTCTAAACCTTGGTGTGTATGGTCCAACGAATAATTGTCGCTGTCACGCATTGCCTTCCATTGGTCGTACCTAAATTGAGAAAAAAAGAATTCATCGGGTTCTAATTTTATTCCCTGTTTTATGGCAAAATCATTGGCACCTTTGCCACTCAAAAAAACATGGTTGCTGTTGTGCATTACCTCAGCGGCAAGTTCTATGGGATTGCGTATGTTTCTTACTGCGGCTACTGCCCCTGCTTGCAGATCTTTCCCATCCATGATGGCTGCATCCATTTCTTGCACCCCTTTTTTTGTAAATACAGATCCTCTTCCTGCATTAAACAATAAATTATCTTCTAACACAACGATAGCTGCTTTTACCGCATTGCTTGCTGTACCACCTTGTTCCAGTACGGCATATCCTGCAGAGAGCGCTTCATCAAGCCCTCTTACATAAGCAGCTTCCAACTCGGGTGTCATATCTTCTTTTAGTATGGTGCCAGCGCCACCATGTATCGCAATTGAAAAAGGTTGCATAAAATTTCGTTTTTCGTTTTATTATTTTAAGCTGCAAGCAAATGCTTACACTCTATAAGTAATTTGTTTTTATCGAGGGCTACTGTACCTACTTCTTCGCATACAAGTCCCCCTGCAATATTGGCCATTTCTGCCATCAGCCGTACGTTTTTTGTAGCGGCATAAACAACGGAGGCTACTGCAATTACCGTATCGCCTGCCCCGCTCACATCTGCTATGCTACGTATATGTGTTGGTATGATAGCCTTGTCCGTTCCACTCTCGTAAAATACGCCTTTCTCCGAAAGTGTGATAAAGGAAATATGGTGATGCAATTTCTCTTGCAAAGCGATGTGCATTTCGCCCAATAATTTTTCAGATACTTCATCGCCCAAAATATTGAGCCCTTCTTTTACTTCGTGCAAATTTGGTTTAAAAATATCAACCCCTTTGTAAACAAAGAAGTTTTTTCTCTTTGGATCTACAGCAGTAAGAATATTATTTTCTTTACAAATAGCAATTATATTTTCAATCACTTTTTCTGTAAGTAAACCCTTGTTGTAGTCTTCTAGGACAACCAATTGTGGGTTTTCTTTTTGTATGTAATTTGTAAAAGATAAAATAATTTCTTCTTCTTCTTTAGATAAAAGCGGTGAAATTACTTCTGCATCTAGCCGCATCATGTGTTGGTTTCTACTAATGATACGAATTTTATTGGTCGTTATTCTATCATTGCTTTCGCTTATATAATCCGTATTTATTTTTTGATTGTTCAATAGACCAATAAGTTGTTTTCCTTCCTCATCATTGCCTACCATGCTTATTACACTTACTGTTGCACCAAGTGCTGCTATGTTTAAGGCTACATTGCCTGCACCACCTATGCGTTGTTCTTTTTTTGTAACGGCTACTACTGGTACGGGTGCTTCTGGCGATATACGATCTACTTTGCCCCACCAGTAAGTGTCCAACATTACATCGCCAATCACACCTATTTTGAGTGATGCAAATGAATCAAATAATTTATCGAAATCTAGAGCGTGCATTGGGCTTATTTTTTATTGTTTGCTACTGCTATAAAGTACAAAGGTATACCTGCTAATACAATTGCTAAACCCCAACCTGCATATACTGGTTTGTAAAAAATAAGTAAACCACAAAATGCTGTAGCCATCAAAATATAAATAGCGGGTAAAATAGGGTAGCCAAACGCCCTATATGGTCTCTCTGCATTAGGCATTTTTTTTCTCAAAATAAAAATACCAGCAATGGTAAGTGCGTAAAACAATACTACTACAAATGAAATCATATCAAGTAAATCTCCATATCTACCACTAAGGCAGAGTATAGAAGCTACCAAACATTGTATCCAAAGCGCAAATTCTGGTACACCATTTCTATTTAAAGTACCTGTTTTTTTGAAGAACAAGCCATCTTTTGCCATTGTATAATAAACCCTTGCGCCAGATAAGATTAATCCATTGTTACAACCAAAAGTAGAAATCATAATCATAACAGCAATTACGTAAGTACCTATGTTACCAAAAATGGCTTTACTTGCACTTACTGCAACCCTGTCTTGCGGAGCAGAAGCAATATCAGCCAATGGTAGAACGCTTATGTACATTAGATTAGCTGCTACGTATATTAGTGTTACGATGAGCGTACCAAAAAAAAGACTGAGTCCGATATTTTTCTTTGGGTTCTTTACCTCGCCCGCTATGAATGTAACATTGTTCCAAGCATCGCTGCTAAAAATGGAACCAACCATTGCTGCTGCAATTGCTCCCAATACGGCACTTCCTGTAATTCCACCGATAATACTTCCATCTGCAGCCCTACTTTTCATTGCCCATGCATCTTGCCAGTTTGCATTCCAAATTTCTGATTTGGCAGCAAGCATAAAACCAAATATGATAAGCCCAAAAAGAGAAATTAATTTTATAACGGTAAATGTTGTTTGTATAAGTTTTCCACTTTTTACACCTTGCGTATTTACCCATGTTAGAAAAACAATAAGTAGAATGGAAACCAATTGAGCAGTATGAATCTTTAATCCGAGTATTTGAAACAATACATTGCTGTCATTTAATTCCAATGCTGGTATAAAATAACCGGCAAATTTAGAAAAAGCTACTCCTACAGCAGCAATGGTTGCTGTCTGTATTACTGCAAAAAAACTCCATCCATATAAAAAACCTGCAAGCGGATTAAAAGCTTCTTTTAAATAAACATATTGCCCACCAGCTTTTGGAAACATGGCGCTTAACTCACCATAACTAAGGGCTGCTGTAAGGGTCATAAAACCGGTGATGAGCCAAACTGCAATAAGCCATCCGGCACTGCCTACATTTCGGGTAATATCTGCACTTACAATAAATATCCCTGAGCCTATCATAGATCCTGCAACAATCATAGTTGCATCTAATAAGCCTAAGGAGGGTTTAAATTCTTGGGTAGTTTCAGTCATGCTGGTGTTTTAGAAAGGCAATATAATACAAATGCCCACTAAATATCAAATACAATTATAAAAAATACAAAATGGAACTGTACGCTACCTTTGGGAAAAAGGCAGATTGAGATACAATTTGTTTTTAAAGCAGCTGCTTTATTTTTTAGCTTTCATCACTTCATTCATTCCTTTAATAACTTCATCGGTAATGTTGAGCGACTGGTCTTTGTATAGCATATAATCCATTCCCGTGCCAGTAGTTAAGATGTATTGAAATTTTTTATCTTTATTGTATTCTATTAAGAAATCTTTTAATTTTTTCTGTATATCATCCATAAACTTGTAGCTTTTCTCACTTAATTGTTGTGAAAGCCCTTGCTTTTTTCCATCTATCTGTTGCTGTTGTTTCATGAGCTCTCCTTGAAATTTTTCTGCTTCTTGTTGGGTAATGGAATTACCTCTTTTAAGGAAATCATTTTTACGATTTTCCAAACCTCTGTAACCATTTTGCCATTCGGTTTCTATTGCTTTTTGCTCGCCCTCTAATTCATGCCTGCGGTCTTTTATATAATTTATTTTCTCGTTCAATGAATCTAATTCCACAAATGCTATGGTATTGCTTTTATTTATTTGTGTTGCAGTGCTATCTGCCGAGGAATTGGACTTTTTTGAAGATTTCGATTCGCTTCCAGAAAATACTTTTACAAACAAAAAAGAAACAGCCGCTAGTAAAATCACATTTAAGGCAATAGATAAATTTTTCATCATATTAATTTTTTAAAACGTGCTGCAATATAGTTTAATCTCGTATCTAAGCCATAGCTAAAAACATAAATTAGGAAAGCATTAACCGTATGTAGTTCGTTAAAATAATTTATGCGGTAATGTTTTGAAAAATGCAGTTTATTATTAATATTTGTAAACGATTTTTGAAACAGCAAATTACATATACAGAAGATTTATTAGTAGCAGGGCTGCGCAATCATGATAACAATGCCTATGAGCATTTATACATGCACTATCGTGGAGCATTGTATTCCGTTATTTCGCAATATATAAATGACGAAGAAACGGTAAATGACATATTGCAAGAGGTTTTTATTGCTGTTTGGAAAAATATAGATAAGTACGATGCCGAAAAAGGGAGGCTCTTTACTTGGTTACATACACTTACCAGAAATACAACCATCAATAAAACACGTTCCAAGAATTTCAAGAGCCAACAAAAAAACGATGATATCGAAGATCTTGTATATAGTATTGACTTAAAGGATTCATCGCAGCAAAATATAAACTTAATTGGTTTAAGAAAGCAGGTGCATCTTTTAAGGGAAGATTATAAAAATGTCTTGGAGTTGTCTTATTACAATGGTTTTACGCAAGAAGAAATAGCGCAAAGTTTGCAAATTCCCATTGGAACAGTAAAAACCCGATTGAGAAACGCATTAATAGAATTAAGAAAACAATTTGTATAATTGAATATAGAAAATTACATATCATCTGGCATTATTGAGCAGTACGTATTGGGTTTATGTTCTGTAGAAGAGAATAATGAAATAGAACTATTGCGCAAGCAGGAGCCCATGCTTAATAAAGCAATTTTGGAATTTGAGATTGCCTTTGAAGAAAAGATGATGCAAGGCAATTCTTTACCGAGTTCCGCAACAGATGCGTCTGTTTTGGAAACCATACGTGCATTAAAAACACCAGTGGTGGCTTTCAAAAAAGAGGATCCAAAAATAGTAAGTATTGGATGGATTAAGTTGCTAGCAGTTGCTGCGGTTTTATTACTAGCCGTGAGTGTTTTTTATAATTATAGCTTGTATAATAAAAATAAAGAACAAGCTGATACAATTGCCGCTATATCCAAACAGCCAGCTTCTCTCCCAATTGGTGATTACAATATTTTAAAAAATCCAAGAATTACACCTGTAGCAATGAATGGGGTAGGCACACATGCTGTTTGCAGGTGTACGATGTTTTGGGATAAGAATACAGGCAAAGCCTACGTGATGATTCACCATTTGATGCCATCTGGTGATACAAAGGATTACCAATTGTGGGCTACTGTAAATGGTAAGCAAGTAAGTGTGGGTATGATAAATGATAAAATTAGAGATCGCTTTGTAGAAGTTACCGGTATGCCGCAAGGAGCCAATGAATTTATTGTAACGCTTGAAAAAGCAGGCGGTTCAGCCACACCCAATTTGGAGGAGACATATTTGATGGGTAAAATATAATCTTTATTAGACCAAGTTTTTTTACAACAATCCATCTAGTTTTCTTTCTACCACTTTCACATCTTTAAACATTTTTACTCCTGCTTTAAATGGGAGGTAAGGAACCTTGTTGTGTTTGTGGTTCCAAATAGAAATGCGGTACAGCAACTTTAAATGACGTGCAATTTCTCTCCAGGCAAAAAAGATACTGTGGGCAGGGTCGTAGATATGTGTAGGCTCGCTACCGGCACCGTTCAATTCTATAATGCTTAGGTTTTCTCCTTTTGTTAGGTCTTCCCAATTCGTAAACATAATATCTAGTCTGCCAAAATAAAAACCTGGTATTTGTTTGCAAATCGTATCAATACTTTTTTCTAGAGTGGGTGTAATCAAATTAGATGCATCAATGAATTTTGCACCACGTGCATGGTTACCAAAAGGAACCATCACTTTTTCTTCACCCAATGGTAAAACTGCTTGTAAATTGATTTCTGGCATTCTGCGTAAAGCGTCTAGTTGTAAAATATATCTTGGATTCTGGAGTACCAATGCCTCTATTGTACTTTTGCCGTCACCTATTACTGATAAGAATTCTTTGGCTACGATGCCAGATATACGGCCATTTTCTTCCCATGGAAAACGATAATAAAATATGCCCGCTTCGTTTTTATAATCTACCAAAGCCTGCACCAACATAGGAAAATTCGCATATTGGATGTAGGCTACTGCTTCTTCCATGTTTTCAATCTTTCTTACGCCACGACCTTTGCCACCTATGTCTGGCTTTACAATTACTGGAAATTGAAATGATTTTTCTTTAATCAGGTTCGTTATTTCTTCTGCAGTTAAGCCCTCTTTTACCAACAATGTTTTTGGATAATAAAGGGAAGGGATGATGTCGTAAATATTGCTTTTACGTTCCATTACAAAGCCGCCATTCTCAATGGTAGGATTACTTGCGGAGAAAAAAAATAGGCTTCGTGCCCTTATGCATAGATAGAACCAATAAAAATAGATGGGAATATAAACGGTACTAAAACTCCAATACTCCCAGTTAAATAATTTTATAAAAAAAGTGTTGCTTCTTTTTTTATTGATCGGAAGTTTAATAGGTTGTGTTTGCAAAGGCAAATCTCGTTGTGTTGATGTCATTGTAAATTAAATCCTCATATTGCATAGTATATTCGTTTTCTGAAATAGCTATACTCGAAATGCTCACCGTAAAATATTGGTCATCCCTATTCATTACCAAATCATTTTCCCTATCACCGTCGCCAGTGTTTTTATGAAAATGCATTATTTCAATTTGACATGGTTGCTTGTTGTTTTGTAGAAATTGCTCAAACCATTTCTCTCTTTTTTCTTGCTGAATTGAATT
>JANMGS010000782.1:0-4682 GCA_031374745.1 Ferruginibacter sp.
TTGCACATTTCTATGCCTGCAATTTTTGCCATAGCGTAGGGAGAATTTGTAGGCTCCAACGGCCCTGTCATCAAATATTCTTCTTTCATAGGCTGCTTGGCCATTTTTGGATAAATACAACTACTCCCTAAAAATAATAACTTTTCTACCCCGTTTTTATACGACTCGTGTATTACATTATTTTGTACGGCGAGGTTATCATATATAAACTCCGCACCAAAATTATTATTGGCCAAAATACCACCCACTTTTGCCGCAGCAAGAAATACGAACTGGGGCTTTTCTTTTTGAAAAAATTTCTTTACAGCGTACTGGTCTCTTAAATCCAGGTCTGCAGAATTGCAGGTTATGATGTACCGATAACCTTCTTTTTGTAATTTTCGTACAATCGCACTCCCTACTAAGCCATTGTGCCCAGCCACATATATTTTATCGTTTAAATTCATATGGGGTAATCAGTTAATTTTAGTATTGTAAATATAATATCTTATCTCATTCAAAACGAGCAACGAGAAACGTATCAGGTTCCCACCTTCACCAAATTTTTTCTTTCAAACATGGCTGTTAACGACAAGCCCATGGTTTCAATCTTTACCCTTGCCTTGTTTCCTATAATTTCTACAATAATTCCGTTATAATTCATCAACAAACCGCTTTTAATAACCACCATTTCATCCACCGTTGCAATACAATCTGTAACCTCCACATCTGTAAATTCGTTCAAGAATTTTTTTATAATGATGATTTCCGATTCTCTTACTACAGCCGGTTTGCCTTGCCAGGTTACAAAATTTAAAATACCATCTATTTGCTTAAAAGAAATCTTAGGGGTTCCTTCGGGGCACACAAAAACATACCCTTTAAACAAGGGCTCCAATACCACTTTTCTTCTATCGCTCCATTTCTTGGTAACTCTGTTGAGCGGACAATATTGTTTTATACCTTTTGCTACCAATGCAGCCGATACCCTCTTTTCCCATCTTGGTTTTGTATATACTACAAACCATTGTTTTTCTGCATCCAAGTTTTTTATTTTTCAATTTTTCTTTTTCGGTTTGGGCAAGGCTTCGCCGTCCCTCAGTCCCATTTTTCTCAAAATAGTAAAAAAGAACATTTGTATTAAATAGTATACTCACCAGTTCAATCTACACATTATTAGGCTTTTGTGTTTTATTTTTTTCTACATATTTTTTTTTCAGCTAATAAACACTAAGTTCCTTAAAATTACTTATAATTCTCTTTTCTTTTGAATAACTTTTTTATAAAACCAACAAATCCAAAAAGATTTTTATACCCTGGTGCAGTACCATCGGCCACGTAATAACTACTTGCATCGCTGCCATACCCATAACCGTACCCATAGCCATAACCATAACCATAGCCATAGCCATTTCCATATCCGCCAAAGCCATAGTTTAAAAACGATACTCCCCTTGGTTTTATTCCATTAAAAACAACGCACATATTGTTAAACTTTTTCTCTTTGTATAGATTATCCATTAATTTTAAGAATACAGACGGTGTTACATCATGCCTCACCACATAGATGGTTGTTTGTGCAAAACTATGCAACAGTTGTGAGTCTGTTACAGGACCTACAGGGGCAGAATCTATAATGAGGTAGTCAAATCTCTTTTTTAGTTCTTCAATCATAACGGGAAATTCTGGCCTGCCTATCAACTCGGTAGGATTGGGTGGTATAGGGCCAGCCGTTACTAGAAAAAGATTGTTGTGGGCCGTTGGCTTTATAATTTCATCCAGTGTAGATTTCCCTATTAAATAACCAGATATACCTGGGTCCCTTTTTACGCTAAGTTCTCTGCTCAATTTTGGTTTACGTAAATCCATTTCTAGCAATGCTACTTTTTTGCCCGTCAGCGTAATGCTTAGCGCCAGATTGGTAGCAATAAAACTTTTCCCTTCGCCCGACACACTTGAGGTAACGAGTATTGTTTTATTAATTTCACTAAGACCCAAAAAACCTAGGTTGGTTCTGAGCGCCCTAAATTGTTCTGCTACTACTGTTCGTTTTCCTTCTGTTATGGCAATATTATTTTTTTCGGGCGTTTGTATAATTTCTGCAATTACTGGAATTTTTGTTTTGTTTTCTATCTCTGATCTAAACAAAACCTTGCTGCTCAATGGCTCATTTAACTGTACAAATAACAAGAAAGCCAATAGCCCTGCAAGCAATCCCATCAAATAATAATTTTTGGGTATCGGACTTATAGGACCATACGATCCGCCATTTTCCAATACCCTAAGATCAGCCGTGGTAGAAGCAGAGGAGATAGCAGTCTCTTCTCTTTTGTTTAATAAAAAAGTATAGATATTGTTTTTTATGGCTTGTTGCCTGCTAATGGCCAATAGGGCCCTTTCTTTACCGGGCAACTGGGCAAGTAAGCTATTGTATTTGGCAATACCCGCATTTAAACTGCTTCTTTCTATTTGAAAATTATTGCGAATGTTGTTTATACTCTCTTTTAAATCATTCTTTATTTTAGTTACTTTTTGATCTGCTAAAATAACGGTTTCGCTTTTCTCGCCAGCAGTAGATCGGGCATTTTCGAGGTCAAACTCTGCTGCATACAATTGGTTGATGAGGCCATTCATAATTGGATCGCTTACCATCTGTGTAGCAGGAACAGTTCCCCGTTGCCTACCCTTGCTGTTCACATAACTCTGAACGCCAGATAGTATATCCATTTGAAGATCTATCGTCGTTTTTTTATTGTCCAGCTCTTTCAATATCCCTGCATATTCTCCCCCTTGTTCAGAAATATCTGTTATACCTTCTCTGGCTTTTATTGCAGATTCATTCCTTTCCACACTATCCAAATCGGCGGTTACTTTATTCAACCGGTCGTCCACAAATTTTAATGTTCTAATGGCTATCTCATTTTTATCTTTGATGCCAGCAATATTGTACACTTCAAAAAGCTTGTTCAATATTTTTACCCCTTTTTCGGGCACAGGTGTTTGTATACTAAGGTTGATAACGGTAGAAGAAAAAGAAAGCGGATCTGCAGATAAAGATATACTACCTGCTGCCCCAGCCAAAGTATTGAATATTACAAAAAAGTTTTTTCCAATGGCATTTTTGTTGTACCCTTTGTTTATAACTGCACGGTAATCTGTTCCTTCAATATTGATGATATCAGCAAAACCATGTGTTATCTTATCCAGCTTGTAAGTATTGTCTTTCCAATTTATATCCAGCGAAAATTTACCCCCTCCATTGATGGTTGTATCCTTATTTACTGCTTCAAAAAACAAGGGCGCATTTGTACCAAACAATTCTTCTGTTTGCACTTTTCCTTCATTGTACACCGTAGTATATAAGTCCAATTGTTTTACTACTTCTTGTAAGATAGAACTCGATTTTAAAACAAGAATTTCATTTTCTACTATTTTCTTTTCGCTAAAAATATTCAAGGCATCTAATACTTTGCTATCACCACCCCCTTTTTGCGGATCTTTCAACAACACTTTGGCAGTAGCCACATATATTCTTGTTTGCGCACGTAAATAAACAAAAGCGATAGACATGGTAATGGCAAGCAAAATGGCAAGCAACGGCCAAAAAGGTAAATAGCGGTGAACTATTTGTGTTAGAATATTTGATTGCGGTTTATCCTCAAAAAATTGATCTTCGCTCATGCCCTCTGTTGTTTATTTAAAAATCTGGCTTACTATTATTATTACAAGCGATATTGCAGATGCTACAAACGATAATGTAGTTTGCAATTTTTGTTTTTTCTCTTCTTTTACAATTTTTTCATTGTCGGAAGATACTATTATAATATCATTGGGTTTTACATAATACCAAGGAGAAGAAAAAATGGAATGGTCTTCTAAATTGAGGTGTTTTACTTTTTTCTCATTTCCATCTTCTCTGATTATGGTTATATCATTTCTCTTAGCTTTGGGCGTTACATCTCCACTTAGCACCAATGCATCTATAATAGAAATTTGTTCTTCGGGCATTTTAAGTACTTGCGGTTGCCCTACTTCACCCAAAATAGTTATTTTATGGTTTAAAAAAGCAATGGAAACGATGGGTTCTTTTGTATAAGCAGTTAGACTATTCTGTATTTTTTTTGAAAACTCTTTTCTAGTAAGTCCTTCTGCTGTTACTGCACCTAGCCTGTGCAACAGTACCGTGCCATCTTGTTGTACGGTATATCCACCAGCATCAGAAGATGCAGCGCTGGCCGAACCAGTGGCATTAAAAATAGCATCTTCTACTGGGCTTAAACTGCTTACCGTAATAGAAAGCCTATCTCCTTTTATGATTTTTGCTTCAAAGTCGTTGCTAAAAAATCCTTTGAGTGTGGTATCTTTTTGTAAGGTTTTAAAATAGGCCGACTGGCTGGTTACCTTGCACGAACTAAAAGAAAAAAGCATAAAGCCAAATGACAAGATTGATATGCAGAACAAACCTTTTCCTTGTAAGGGAAGAAGGAGATTATTTTTCATCATAATGAATATGCTTAAAAATTACTTTTTGAGCTAAGTTGGTTTGTAACAAAAATCGTGAAAAAAATTGATTAAACCGAGGGGCTTATCAAAATGTTTACAAACTAAATGTAAACCTTATTAATTTAAAAAGATAAAAAACAACCTGTTGAAGATTGTCCCATTACTTATTCATAGTTCAATTGCTATCCCTTGTAGGGTGC
>JANMGS010000805.1:0-4573 GCA_031374745.1 Ferruginibacter sp.
AGCCTCCACAATCGGCAACAGCAGTAACAACATTAAATTTACCCTGGTATGAATCATCTAATGATAATACACAAATAAGCACAAATAGGAGTGGAAATATATTTACACGATATAGGAGCGGTGCGGAAGGAGGGGCGTATAAAGCGTGGAAAGAAATTGCTAAATTCATTGAAGCAACAGCAACTTATAACGCCCCGTCAATAGCATCGTTGGGGACTACAACAACAACAGTATCTCTTACAGGTGCGGTTCTTGGAGATTTTGCCCATGTATCATTTAATATAAGTTTGCAGGGATTGATAGCTTCTGCATACGTAAATGCAGCAGATGTAGTTACAATAGTTTTATTTAACCCTACAGGCAGTGCTATTGATTTAGGCACAGCTTCTGTAAAAGTAAAAGCAGAGTAAAAATGGCAATACCAGTTAATATGTTCTTTATCCAAACCCAAATAGGACAAAGTACCCAGCGATTATGTTTAATTACCTTAACTAAATTAATGTAATGGCATAAAAAAAGCCATTACCTCATTAAAAGGAGTCTGACCTCCTTAAAATACAAAAGTGCGTTCACACTACGGCAATGGCAATGCCTTTGATACTGTGAACGCACTTTTTTGTTGTCAGAAATTCAAAATTAAACAATAAATACAAAATGGAGAAAGAAAAAGAAATTAAAGAACAAAATATGAAAACACCAATCAGCTATTATGTTGGTAAACAAAAGCTGGTACCTAAAATATTACCTTTAATACCTGAGCATAAATTGTATGTTGAGCCTTTTGTGGGCGGTGCTGCTGTTTTCTTTGGTAAGCCAGCCAGTCAGATAGAATGTATAAATGATACCAATACTGAGTTGGTAAACTTTTATAAGGTACTTCAAAACAATTATATCGAACTGGAGCGCATGGTTAAGGTTACGCTACACAGCAGGCGCTTACATAAGGATGCTCAGGTAGTTTATGATAATCCACATTTATTCAATGATATTAAACGAGCATGGGCTGTGTGGGTACTCAGTACGCAAAGCTTCTGTGCAATGCTAGATGGTAGTTTTGGTTATGACAAGTCAAAAAACACAACCACAAAGAAGATAAGTAATAAGCGTAATGAGTTTTCTGAAGAGTATGCCATACGATTGCAGAATGTGCAGATAGAGTGCGCTGATGCCCTTTATGTGATCAGCAAGAGAGATACAGCCAGTACGTTCTTTTACTGCGACCCTCCATACTTCAATAGCAATTGTGGCCATTACGATGGCTACAGTGAGCAGGATTTTGAGAACTTACTTATCGCATTGGCCAAATGTAAAGGCAAGTTCCTGTTATCTTCTTACCCGTCTGATCTGCTTAAAAAATATATCAAAGCGCATGGATGGCATTACAAGTGCTATGAGAGCGGTGTGAGTGTAAATGCTAAGGGAGGCTATATGAAAAGAAAGTGGGAGAGGCTTACAGCTAATTATGAGATTTAGCCTTATAACCGACACTTAAACAGTTTTTAAGTGTCGGTTATTTTTCGGACATTTGGTTTTTAATTTTCGGACGTTTGGTTTTTCCAATTATACATTTTTACAAAGAATAAAGATGATAAACAAATTAACCGTTGTAATATTTTTCCATGGAAAGATGATGTACTAGTCTCTTTTAACAACCAATTATTTAAATCAGATAATTCATTAACTACCCTGCAAACAGAACTAGTAGATTTTCAAAACCTGTCTATAGCCGGCAATGCAGCTATATCTGGTGCTGGTATTAAAGAAGATAATTATGGCAACCTATATATACAAACAGTAACTGGTGGAATAAAAAAAATAATAGGGAACAATTATCCGGTAAAATATTACGGCCTCCTTAAAAAAGAAGCTAACAATATACTAAGCCTGTTACCCGATAAAAAAAACAATAGAATACTAGCAGGTACTGTAGACAATGGGTTATTGGTATTTGATACTTTACAACATTTGATAAAGCACATTAAAACCTTACCAGGCAAAAGTCTTCCTTTTTCTTCCAACTGCATTGTAAAAAATAGCAAGGGCGATTACCTATTGTTTAACGTAGGCGAAAAATGCATTTGGGTTTTGAAAAAAGACCTTTCCTCCATATCTGCCATTCCAACAACTTCATCTCTTCCCGAAAACAAAAAAGGCATTCATTACTTTGGCAATTCATTGTCTCAAAACCAAGAAAGTGCGATTATTCAAACACAAGGAAAAATATTTAAAACCAATTTTACGGATAATGTTGTTTATGAATACGAAGTAAGTACTGCATACATCATGGGAGGGTTATTGTACAATAATTTTATAATTACCCATGGTAATGATGAATTAATTTTCCTTGACGCTGCTACACTTTCCGTAACTAAAAGAGTTCCTTTCAAAAACACCGGTAATGTGAGGTGCTTTGCACTTGATGCTGCCAATAATATTTTTATTGGTAGCAATAATGGTATCTATAAAATAGACGAAAGCGGTAACATATTGGAGCATCTTACCAAAAAAAATGGCTTACCAGATGATTGTATTTATGCCATGCTGTTTGATAGTGTAAATGATTTGTGGTGCAGCACCAACAAAGGCATTTTTAAAATGGGCAAAGACAAAAATATTTTCCTTCTAAAAAAAGAAGACGGCTTGCAGGAAAATGAATTTAATACAAACGTGGCAGCAAAAGCAGATGATGGAGAAATGTTTTTTGGTGGTGTAAATGGTGTCAGTAGTTTTTATCCTGCTGCTATAAATAATATAAAAGACAGTGTAAATCTTTTGTGTACCCAAATAAAAATAAACAACAAAGAAGCTTTTACAGATACAGCAGCATGGAATATTAAGGATATTGATTTGCCCTACACACAAAATCTTTTATCGTTCGATTTTGTAGCCATGGGCAATAACAACCCCGACCAATACATTTATCAGTATAAAATGGATGGCATAGATGAGCAATGGCTGCAAAACGAAGGGCTACAAACCATACGTTATTTTTTACCGCCCGGCAAATATGTATTTAAAATATTTGCATCTCGCTTTTTTGATAAAAATGCAAAACCGTTAAAAGAAATTTCCATTACAATACATCCTCCTTTTTGGAAATCGTGGTGGTTTCTTACTGGCCTATTTTTAATATTTACGATTGCGTTGGGTGTAGGCATTGGCTATTACAATAAAACCAAATACAATAAAAAAATTGCAGATATAGAAAACGAGTATAAAATCCAAACAGAGAGGGGGCGTATTTCTAGAGATTTACACGATAGTATAGGCGCTTATGCAAATGCTGTTTTGTACAAAACGGAATTATTAGAAAATGAAATAAACGCTGTTGAAAGGGTTGACTTAATGAACGACTTAAAATTTGCATCAAAAGATATTATTACCTCTCTTAGAGAAACCGTATGGGCTTTGAAAAAAGAAATTTATTCGGGTGAAGAATGTTTGGTGAGGGTTCGCAATTTTGTACAACCGCTAGCTCGTTTTTATTCACATATACTATTTAAAATAGAAGGTGAAGCGCCTGCCGATACTCAATTTCATTATACCAAAGCCCTTAATCTTGTAAGAATAATACAGGAAGCCATAAGCAATAGTATAAAACATGCCCAAGCAAAAAACATTGTAGTTACTAGCAATATTGAAAATAATAAGTGGAAACTAACGATACACGATGATGGTAAAGGATTTGATTATGAAGCCGCAAAAATATTAGAAACCGGAAATGGCTTACACAATATGCAACTAAGGGCTTTTGAAGCAGGATTTGATTTTACGATAGAAACCGCCATTGATGGAAATACGCTTATTACAATTTTGGTGTGATTTTTTTCTTTTATTTCACTCATCCTTTTGGATTATTTTTTTGTGCGTAAATAATTATGATATTTGAATTGATGCTGTTTAATAAATTGTTTATGCTTTGCTGTACGCTGCTGCAAAAAATATAAACTAATGTGGCTAAAGCCAAAGCGACATTAGTTTTGGGGCTAAAGCCCCTTTAATAAATATTGATCTAACGCCGACCTTTGGGTCGGCGCAATTAAAATGTTCTTAACTACATTGGTATTTGAATAAATAATTAATGTATGCCTGTACAGATTGGAATAGTGGATGATAATGCAAGCAATCGTAATATTCTTAAAAATAAGTTATTGCGGCATGGGCATTTTATAGTAACACTGGTAGCAACTGATGGGAAAGATTTTTTAACTAAAATGAAAGCGCTTTCATTTGATGAAATGCCCGCTGTGGTATTAATGGATTTGGAAATGCCAAATATGGATGGTGTAGATGCAATAGCTGCGGGTTCTTTTTTATATCCTTCTGTAAAATTTGTAGTGCTTACCATTTTTGATGATGATGATAAAATTTTTAATGCTATAAAAGCGGGTGCTTTTGGGTATTTATTAAAAGATGAAAGCGCAGAAAATATTACCGATATGCTGTGGCAAATGTATGAAAGTGGTGCAGGGCCTATTTCTCCTGGCATAGCACATAAAATATTACAGTTGGTACAACACAATGAGCTTACCTTACTTCAAAAAAAAGCAAATCCGCCAAAAACTTTTTTCGA
>JANMGS010000819.1:0-4588 GCA_031374745.1 Ferruginibacter sp.
GTTCAATGCAAGCATAAATTTTTTAAAAGCGGCTAAGTTTTCATCTTTTGCAAGTAAGCTATTGGCATAACTAATTTGTACAGAAATTTTCAAAGAATCGTTGTTCGAAATATCAGCATAGTTTACAGACTCTTCATGCAATTTAATTGCTTCAGGAAGCTTACCCCTATTTCTACATGTGGCTGCTTTTTTTTGTAATAACGATGCAACCTCCATATTATACTGAATTTCTTTTGCTATGACAAGACCCTTTTCAATAGCGCCAAGTGCCAACTCTTGTCGTTCTATATTATTTGGTAAAGAAAGCCACTGCTCAGCCGTTTTTCTGTACATGGTTGCAATTAATTTCCTGTCCCTTACTTGCTCTGCTTCAAAAATGGCTTTGTTTATATAGTCGGTTTCTTTGTCTTTGTTTTGACCTGTATATAATCTGGCTATATCAAAATAGGAGTTGCATTTTGCCGCAATCGTTTTGGCTTTGGAAGCTATTTTTAAAATGCTATCTTCTGAATTTTTCAGTGCGGCAATTTGCGCAAAAGATTTTATAGAACAAAAAAGAAGTATTAAGGAAAGATATTTTTTCATTTAATAAAAATAGTAACAATAAAAGATAATTCATTAACAAAAGACCAAGGAATTAAAAAATCTACAATCTTGTGTCTTGTGTCTAATATCTACTAATGGTACATCCAACCCACAACCAACTCTGGGTAAATTCCTATAGCAATAATAAGTATGACTACTATAGCCAATACTATTTTAAATGCTGGTGTAATATCATTTTCATCTACCACAATATCAGTAGCTTCCTTAAAATACATGGCTTGTATAACACGAAAGTAATAATAGGCACTAATAGCTGCAAAAATAACCGCCACAATAATTAACCAAAATCTGGTTCCTGTTTCGGCTGCGGCCATGAGCATAAAAAATTTACTTTGAAAACCTGCAGTTAAAGGAATACCTGTAAGCGATAATAAAAATATCGTAGCGCATAAGGCAAGAAATGGTTGCGCCTTACTAAGCCCATTAAAGCCATCGATGGTATAATCTTTCATTTTGATAAGCACCGCAAAAATACCAATTGTAGCAAGGCAGTACCCAGCAGAATATAATAACAAACCTTCTTTGGCTCTTTCATTTAATGCAAATACAGCCAGCATCATAAAACCGGCTTGTGCAATGCTAGAGTATGCAAGCATCCGTTTTACGCTTTGTTGAAAAATAGCCGTTATATTTCCAATAAGTAAAGTAAGTACCGTTACAAAAACGATTAAGTTTTGCCACTGACCCTGTACCTTGCCAAAAGTTTGTTCGAACAATCGCACGAAAGCAAAGAAACCGGCAACCTTTACAATTGTACTCATAAAAGAAGTAAATACGGTGGGAGCGCCATCATACACATCGGGTGTCCAAAAATGAAATGGTGCGGCAGATACTTTAAAAGATAATGCAATAAGCATAAATACTAAACCAACTGCAATCATTGGAGACATTGCGCCCTCGCCTATTTGAATATTGCTAATAAAGAATGAACCATTTGCATTGCCTCCATAAATAAATGCAATTCCCATTAGCAAAATGCCGGTAGAAAATGCACCCATCAAAAAATATTTAAGCGCCGCTTCATTGCTTTTTAGATTCCGCTTATCGCTACCGGTAAGTATGTACAAGGGAATACTCATAATTTCTATACCCAAGAACAACATCAATAATGTATTGTAGGTAGCTACTATACTTACACCACACAATACGAAAAATATTAAGGAAAAATATTCTCCTACATGTTCCCCCACTTTTTCTACATCTCTTGCATTGAGTAAAAAGAACAACAACGTAGCAGCAAATACCACCGCCAAAAAAGCTAGGCTAAAATTATTTACATGCAACATTTCCATTGCATTAATATTTATAAACAATGCGCCTGTATTAAAAACATTTAGTTCCAATGCGTTTACTATAAACAACAAAACGATACCTGCAATAGCAAGGTACTTAGGTGTAGTTTTGCTTTTTACAAATACACCAGAGAACATCATGATAACTCCCCAAATTGCCGATAAAATAATTGCGTTCATATTCTTAGACATGAGATGTTAGATATTAGACACAAGATTTTCTGTGAATAAATCAACCTCTATATTATAAAATAAATTCTCTTCCGTTTCCTTTGTTAACCAACTATTAATCTCACCTATTTTTTGTTATCTTTTATTGATTAAACCTGTCATATAACAACTCTTCAAACTTTCATGAAATCTTCAACAATTCAACAATATAATAAACTTCGCTTCCCCACAAACTCCAAATTTCCCATTGGGAGTAATTAGGGTGCTTTTAAAGCCAACACCGCCTCCTTTGTTAAGTCTATCATTGGCTGTGGATATACACCCAAGGCAAAAATCATAATGATAATTAACCCAAGCCCCAATTTTTGATTAAATGAAATATCCACCATATTTTCTGTAACAGTGTTTGTGCTCCCGTAAAAAACTTTTTGTATCATATTCAATGTATACACTGCCGCAAGAATAATACTTAAGCCGGCAACTACTGCCATCCAAACATTGTGTTGGTATATACCTGCAAACATCATTAACTCTCCAATAAATGCATTGGTTAGTGGTAATGCAATATTGGCAAATGCTATAATTAAAAGCATAATAGTTAGTACAGGCGCCTTATGAGCTACCCCTCCTAACTGACTCATATTTTTTACACCCGTTTGCTTTTCTATCATTTCTATTCCAATCCACAAACCAATTATGTTTATACCATGGTTAAACATCTGCACCATTATACCTTGCAAGCTTATTTGGTTCATTGCAAAAATAGCAGCACACATTAATCCAATATGAGCGATGGAGGAATACGCAACCAATTTTTTCAAATTGTCTTGTACCATAGCAATACAACTTGCGTAAATAATTCCTATTATAGATAGTACCATTACTGCCGTTGTAAACTTGGGTACTGCTAGTGGAAAAATTGGAATCAACCATTTGATAACCCCAAACAACCCCATTTTTACCATTATACCTGAAAGTACCATTGTAACAGCTGTTGGAGACTGATCATAGGCATCTGGCTGCCATGTATGAAAAGGGAATATGGGCATTTTTATAGCAAATGCAACAAAGAAAAGAAGGAACAACCAATTTTGTTCACTAGCATTTAATGTTGCATTGTAAAAAGAATGTAGACTAAAAGAGTGCAATGCTTGCACACCGTCTTCAAATAAGCGTGGCCCTGTGTGCAAGTATACATAAATAATGCCGGTAAGCATAAGCAACGAACCTACAAATGTGTATACGAAGAATTTAAAAGTTGCTTGTATTCGTTTTTCGCCGCCCCATTTGCTACATAAAAAGTAAACAGGTACAAGAGCAAGCTCCCAAAAGAAATAAAATACCAATGCATCTTTGGCCACAAATACACCCATTAAACCACATTCGGCAAGCATCATTAATCCAAAAAAAGCGCTTGCATTTTTATAAGAATTTTTATAGGTAGCAATAAAAATAAGTGGAAAAGATACCGCTGTTAAAAGTGTGAGTATTCTACCAACCCCCTCTAGAGAAACATAAAAACTTGTACCAATATTACTAAGCCAAATATAATTTTGTGCGTTGTAGGTTTTATATTGTTCGGTGTTATAACCCAGCGAAGCAAGCGATACCGCTAGTACAGCCAATGAACCAAATAGTGCAATGGACTTAGCAACTTTGTCATTTTTTACAAAAAAACAAAATATGCCTACAAACATTGGCAGCCAAAGTAATAATTCTGGAAAAGTGATAAAAGTACCCAAAGCCTAATTTTTAATAAACAGTTGTATAATAAATAACAATAACATTCCAATAACCATCAACAATACATAAGCGCCCACTTGTCCGCTTTGTAGCCACCGCAATTGACGGCTACCATAGTTTACAAATTTACCGGTACCATTCACTATTCCGTCTATTCCTTTTTTCTCTATAATATTAGTAAAGAACAAAGAAATGCTGCGAAGTGGGTTGGTGATTATTTTTGTATAAAGTTCATCGAAATACCATTTATCTTCTAGCACTTTGCTAATGCCAGTAGATGGTTTTTCATTTTCTTTAGTATAATTTTTGAATTTATTAAGCCCAAAAATTAATGACCCTAGTGCCAATGCTACTGATACACCCATCAAAATAAATTCTGTAGCATGACTCATTTCATTTTTTACTGTTATTGCATTGCTTTGTGCAAACACTGGTTCTAAAAATGCTTCTAATTTATGCCCACCATGCATAAATACATCTGGTATGCCTATCCATCCACCAACTATTGCTAGTATGGCTAAAACAATTAGTGGAAAAGTTATTGCTTTTGGGCTTTCGTGCAAATGATGTTCTTGCTCATGTGTACCTCTGAATTTACCTAGGAAAGTCATGGCGTATAAACGGAACATATAAAATGCAGTCATCATTGCTCCCAACACACCTATGCCCCAAAGTATTGGATTTTTTGCAAAAGCCGCTGCCAATATTTCATCTTTGCTAAAGAAACCAGAAAATGGTGGCATACCAGCAATAGCAATACAACCAATTAAGAAGGT
>JANMGS010000849.1:0-3227 GCA_031374745.1 Ferruginibacter sp.
AATTCAATACAATACCTTGTACCCAAAAAAACAAGTAGGGGCTCAAAGGATTGAATTGTAACTACTTTTTCCGGATTTGATTTTAAACATTTTATTAAATCGTCCAATACCTTCTTTTGTACTTCGTTTAATCGAATACTTTCTTTTTCAAAATCAAAAGCAACTTCATTCAAGAAGCATTTATTACAGGTAATGGTATCACATTTGCAAGGTATAACCATTGCTACTTCATATTTTGGGTTTTCAATTTCAAAATTATAAGTACGAATGGCTTTGTTGTATCCATCTTTCGAAAAAACCAACTGATACATTTTGCCAATTTCTTTGCTTGTAAAAAAGCTAAACACACCTTTTTCGTCAGAGGTTGCAACTTTATCTCCATCAAAAATTACTGCCACATTTGATAAAGCTACACCAGTATTACCAGTAACTACACCGTATATAGTTGCTGTATCATTTTTACTTTTTATAAATTTTACATTATCTATTTGTAAGCTTGTTGCTACATTTTTTTTTACGGTAGCATTGTATTTGCTTGTAGAGCATCCAAACAATAAACTGGTGGATACTATAAAAAGAGCTACAAGGTATTGATTGTTTTTGCTTATTGTAGACATAGCAATGCCTGTTGCATAAGTTGCAATTTTTGTTTTCATAATGAAGTTTTTGTTTTATTTGATGTACTATCTCAACAAGAAGGTTGAGTGCTTTTTAATTTAGTACACCCATAGCATCTAGTTTGACCTTAACTTCGGCTATAGGTATATCCTTAAATTTTTCTGCTTGTAGGGTACCTTCGTTTATTGTTATCTTTTGAATAATGGATACTACTTTTTCATCCATATTTTTAAATGCTACAAAATAGGCTTCTTCACCTGCCGGTAAATTGTGTTTAATGAAACCCCCATTTTTATATTGTAGGTTTAGGATAGCATTACTTTTTGGTAGTACCAACATCCCTCTAATTGTATTTGAATCCTCGACTTGTTTTAATTTAATTTCTACCGTAGCTTTGGGTTGTTTAAATACGTTGAAATGTCCGCAATCCATCCATCCAAAATTTCTAATAGAAAATTCGTAATGTTCTTTTTGATGTAGATGTTGTTCTTGTCCATTAGCAATCCAATTAGAATAAGATGTTAATAAATTATCATTTGCATTTTTATTCAAGTAAAATAATTGCATGCCGTTTACTTTTTGTTTTGCAGGCATTGAAACCATTATTGGTTTTTTAATATTAATATCCAATGCTTCCTTATTTTGAAACGCATTCATGTATATCATGCCGGCACTTTCGAGGGGGTTTCCGTTGCTTACTGTATGCAAACCATTGGCAATAATATCGGTGAAACTATAAGCCTCCTTTATCTCTAGCTGCACGATGCCTTTTACAATTGTATTATTAACGGAAGTAAATGTGTTTGCCTTAATATCTAATTGTGTTCCGTTTGTACAAGTTAGAAAAGTATCCTTTTCACAATTAATGATAAAAACCTGGGTGGGACTTATTAGTTTGTTAAAAAAGCGCTGCGTTATAAATGCGTTTTTGTTAATATCATCAACCTTTATTTCGGATTTAGTAGATTTTTGGCTACTGGAAAATAAATTTTTTGTTGCATTGTCTTTAAGTAATACCGCATTATCATTTTGTTGTGTAATATTTTTTGAAGTGTCAGCTAATTTCTTATTATCTACTTTTATTGTTGCTTCATTTGAGTTATCAGCAATAGGTTTATATGCTGAAATTGTAACTTCTTTGTTATTTTTAGTATTGCTTTTATTGCTCGCATAATAAACGAAAGATGCAATGCCAATTACTCCAATGGTATATAGTATAATGTTATTCAATCCAAACCAATAACTAGGCTTCGCTATTGGAATTCCAAAGGTTGGCGTTGCTGTTGGTAAACTTGCTTTTAAAGATTCAAAATCCATTTGGGCAAAACGGTCATCTGCTTTGTATTCATTTGCCTTTTCACTGAATAATTGATCAATATTTTTATCTAGATTATTCATTTGCGCTCATTGCTTTTTTTGAATATTGTTGTAATTGTTGTTTCAATGTTTTTCTAGCTTCACTCACATGCCATTTTGTAGTGCCTATTGTAATGTTTAAAGCAACAGCTATTTCATCCAATTTAAAACCCTCAATAGCATATAAATTAAACACAAGACTGGTACTTTTTGGCAATGCCTGAATCAATCTTAGTACCGTTTCGCTGTTTATCTTGTCATCTATGGAGGGGTCTACAAACACTTGCTCTTCATACTTTTCATCCAACGGTATTGCAGCATATTTAATCTCTTTCTTACAATTATCAATACAAGTATTTACCATTATTTTTCTTACCCAACCTAAAAACGCACCAGTATATTCATAATTATTAATATGCGTCAATACTTTCAACATTCCTTCATTATATAAAACCGCTGCATCGTCTCTATTATTGGTATACCGTTCACAAACTGCAAACATTTGTGCATAACAATAGAAATAGAGCGCTTCTTGCTTGTTAGGATTGAAAACTTTGCAGCCATTAATGATATCTTGTAAATCTTGTTCCAAAAAGGTTATTATTAGCTATAAAAATAGTGCTTCCAATGGTAAGACGTATTCTTTTGAAGAAAAGATAGGGTAAATGAAATATTTTTTTCTCAAACATGAAAAGTCTGCATTATCTGCCCAATTCCAGTTAAATTTTGGCAATAGTTGCGTCTATATTTTAATTTAATAGGTAAATTTCATAGATACAATGGGTTTTCACCATCTTAATTTTCTCCTCCCAAATATTTGCTTTACATTTGCACGACCTCCGAGAATTAATTTTCTCTTTTTTGCAGGTCAAAACTTGCAGTTTTACAAAAGATATAAGATATAAACATTAGAAAAATAGAGTTAAAGTTTGGATATAATAGAGCAATCTTAATACTCAATATTTAATACGCAATACTATTATGGCAAAATTTATTTTCGTAACAGGTGGTGTTACTTCATCATTGGGTAAAGGCATTATTGCTGCATCGCTTGCTAAGCTTTTGCAATCTCGTGGGCTTACTGTTACTATACAAAAATTTGATCCTTATTTAAATGTAGATCCTGGTACGCTAAACCCATACGAGCACGGCGAGTGTTTCGTAACAGACGATGGCGCCGAAACAGATTTGGATCTTGGTCACTATGAGCGTTTCCTCAATACCCCCACTTCTCAAGCCAATAATGTTACCAC
>JANMGS010000309.1:0-2503 GCA_031374745.1 Ferruginibacter sp.
CTCCTGTTTTCCACGGTTAAAAAATCGGTAATTATCCATTAATGCGGCAAGTGTATTATTGGCAGCAGAAATGGCGTGAAAGTCTCCGGTAAAATGTAAGTTGATATCTTCCATTGGTATCATTTGCGAATAGCCACCTCCGGCTGCCCCTCCTTTCATACCAAAACACGGACCTAAGGAAGGCTCTCGTAAAGCGAGTACAACATTTTTTTTCAATTTTTTCAACCCGTCTGCTAGTCCAATAGAAGTGGTTGTTTTGCCAATTCCTGCTTTTGTTGGTGTGATGGCCGTTACTAATATTAATTTTGATTTTGCAATTTTTTCTTCATCAAAATGGCTTATATTTATTTTGGCTTTGTAATGGCCATATGGTATAACAAGGTTAGATGGTATTCCCAAGTCTGCTGCAATAGTTGTAATAGGACGAATGGAAGCATCTTGTGCAATTTCGTAATCTGATTTCATACGTATAAATTGTGTATGGTAAAAAAGGTTTTGTTCAGTTTATTGATAGACAATATGGCAAAATTGTGTAGGTTCATTTATGTTAATAGTCATTTTTAGATGTGATTATTGTCATACATCCAATTTACTTTAACCAGTTAATTGCATGCGAGTTTTTTTAATGATCTATTGTGACTGCCAATAAAAAATAAGTATTCTATATAAAACACAATAATCACTAAGCCTTTCTCAAATAATAGAAAAATAGGAATCTAAAAAAATAGCATATGGCCGATACAGAAAAAATGTATAAAGTAAAAGCAAATGAATTTGAATTTTCATTTACTCAATCTGATATAGCTGCTTTGGATATAGTAAGACAATCGCCTACATCTTTTAATATCATTCATAAAAATAGCTCTGTAAACGCAACGCTGTTGGAAGCAGATGAAACTACTTTCAAAAAAATGAACCTTGAAGTGGCGGGAGAAAATTTTGCCATTACGATAAAAGATGAACTCGATATGATGCTTGATCATATGGGGTTTGGAGTGGTTACCCATAAGCACCTTAAAGAAATAAAAGCGCCTATGCCGGGCCTTGTTTTAGAAATCAATGTTGCCGAAGGGCAAGAAGTAGTGGCGGGGCAAAAGCTATTGATACTCGTAGCTATGAAAATGGAGAACAGTATTGTAATAGAAAGTGATGCTGTTATAAAACGTATTGCTGTTACTGCAGGGCAAGCAGTTGATAAAGGGCAAATATTGATTGAATTGGAATAAGCATTAAATATTGTTTGATTTAAAAAAGTATTACAGCACCACAAATAAATAATGATGAAAAAAATATTGGTTGCCAATAGGGGTGAAATTGCGTTGCGTATCATGCGATCTATCCGTAAGATGGGAATTCAATCAGTGGCTGTTTATTCAGAAGCAGATAGAAATTCGCCACACGTAATGTATGCAGACGAAGCAGTATGCTTGGGGGAAGCAGCCTCAAACCAATCTTATTTGAATGGCGATAAGATTATTGCCTTTTGCAAAACACTACAAGTTGATGGCATACACCCGGGATATGGTTTTTTAAGCGAGAATGCCGATTTTGCTCAAAAAGTAGAAGATGCTGGAATCACTTTCATTGGGCCAAGCCCTGCAGCAATGCGTATCATGGGGTCTAAACTTGCTGCAAAAGAATGTGTAAAACAGTACAATATTCCAATGGTTCCTGGTATTGATAAAGCCATTGATGACGTAGATCTAGCAATAGAAATTGCAGACAAGATTGGCTACCCCATTTTAATTAAGGCATCTGCAGGAGGTGGTGGAAAAGGCATGAGGGTAGTAGACAAAGCAGCAGATATGAAAGAGCAAATGGAAAGAGCCATTAGCGAGGCCATTGCTTCTTTTGGCGACGGGGCTGTATTTATAGAAAAGTATGTGACATCTCCACGACACATAGAGGTACAAGTGTTGGCAGATAAATTTGGTAATGTTATCCATTGTTTCGAACGAGAGTGTAGCATACAACGCAGGCATCAAAAAGTAGTAGAAGAAACACCTTCTGCAATAATTACACCTGCATTGAGAGAAAAAATATGTGAAGCCGCAGTGATGGTTGCAAAATCTTGTAATTATACAAGTACTGGTACGGTGGAGTTTTTGATGGATGACAAATTAAATTTTTATTTTCTTGAAATGAACACCCGCTTGCAAGTAGAGCACACCGTTACCGAAATGATAACTGGCTTGGATTTGGTCGAAGAACAAATAAAAATAGCCCGCGGCGAAAAATTAAGCTTTGAGCAAAAAGATCTTGGAATTAATGGACATGCCATTGAACTTCGTGTATGTGCAGAAGACCCTTTAAATAATTTTTTACCGTCTATAGGTACCCTTACAAAATATATAAGGCCAGTAGGGGAAGGAGTGCGGGTAGACGATGGATACGAACAGGGGATGGATATTCCAATCTATTACGATCCACTAATAGCCAAATTGGTAGTGCATGCTGCCACAAGGCCAGAAGCAATAAAGAAAATGTTATTGGCAATAAAGGA
>JANMGS010000006.1:0-3203 GCA_031374745.1 Ferruginibacter sp.
TTAATTGATATAATTTTACCTGTAATGACTAGAACTAATGTATTTTTTTTAACGTTGCTTCTTATAGTAAAATCTTTGAATAGTCAATCACAAATTAGGTGTGGTAAATACCCTAAAGCTAATATTGTGTATAACCAATTAAAAAACAAGCCAATAAAAATAAACTATAAAACGCTTACGCCAAGTTGCAATATTAATGACTCAATTAAAAATAGATTATTGTATCTATTAAATTCTGAATGGACTCCAATTGAAATTGAAAATTATGCATTAAGTAGAGTCGGTGAATATGAGCCACGAATTAATTTCTTAGCAAATAATATTGCAAAGGGTAACGATTCAATTTTTAAGATTGTAAAAGATAGTATAGTAAGTTTTAGAAAGCTAGACTACATTAATGAAAAAGGGTATAATCCAATAAACACTACTGACGGGTCCATAATTCAATCTGTAGCATATTTAGATATGAAAGAGGCGGTTCCCTTGATAAACAAGTATTTTCCCAATACTAATTTAATTTTGGTTAAAACTGCATTGGCTAGGCTAGGGAATAAAAAATTACAAAAAGAAATAATAAATACTTGCTTGCCTGACACAAGTCTTAATGGGTGGGACTGGATTAAAGATTTACAAAAAAAAGGAGAAACCTTATCTTTTATAGGAACTCAGGAATCTATTTTCATTTTTAGTAATTGGCTAGATACAACAAAACGATATTATAGAAGTCATCATAGTAAACAAAAGCGAAACGTTGCAAATCAAGTATTATTATTATTAAAGCCTTTAATTTTAAATGAAGATTTTCAGAGTATACTAAAATTGACCTTCCCAGATGTAAGCGACCTTTATGATTGTGAATATGACAATACAATTTTTTTATCAAGCTGTAAAAACTGGTTAATAAAAAATAAAGGTAAATATAAAATTAAAAGAACTTTTTATGAATGGTAGTCGCCGTGCCCGTATTCGTGTCCTTCTAATCTATATGCCTTCTTTGTAATCTAAAGAAGGCAAAAAACAAAAATGTATAAAACTATTACAATTCAATTAACAGCTCTTAAATATTATTTAACAACTTCATTTCTCCATTGGCACCTAAAGAAAATTTTAAAACTATGCCAAGGAAATCAGAAACAAGGCACGCAAAAAACGTAGCCAACTTCGAAGATTTAATTTCATCTTGTAGTGCCTACGGTGTTTCTTACAAGCTAGTAAGGTATCTCTTTCAGTTGTCAAACTTAAAGAACTATATTAACAAGTAAAAGTGTGAGCGTGCTATTTGCTTTGGGTTTTATAAAACTTCTTTTGCCCTTGTACTTTCTCTTTTTAAGCTCAATATTTTAGGCAATTTACTAAATATAATCACTTCCCTTTAAACTTCCCAATAGCCGCCTTACTAAACTCACTCAAAATTAATTTCCCACTTATTAGTGCACGCTCATGCAACAGCGTATCCCAATGTTCTGTGCCTTTCCAAAAAACTTTTTTAAGTTCTGCCATGGCTTCGGGGTTGGAGTGTGCAAGGGTGCTGGCAAGATGCATGATAGATTCGTCCATGTTTTCTATACTTTCATGCACTTCGGCAAACAAGCCTTTTTTTCTTGCCCATTCGCTGGTACGCCATTTGGTAGCATCTATGGCCAATGCACTAAATGCGGCTACGCCTATTTTTCTTTCTACGGCTGGGCCTACTACAAAGGGGCCAATGCCCACAGCCAATTCGCTTAGTTTTATATCTGCAGCATTTACGGCTATTGCATAATCTGCCGCAGCAGCAATACCTACACCTCCGCCTACACATTTGCCTTGTATGCGTGCAATGATAAATTTGGGGCAACGACGCATATTGTTTATCACATGAGCAAAGCCACTAAAAAATTTCTCTCCATCTGCGGCATTGTTTATCTGTAACAGTTCATCAAAAGAAGCCCCTGCACAAAAAGCTTTTTCGCCAGCGCTTTTCAAAACAATCACTTTTGTTTCTTCGTGTGTACCCGCAAAATGAATTTCGTTTGCCAATTTTTCCAATTGTTTTGCCGGCATAGAATTGCTTTGCGGGTGCGAAAACTCTATGGTTGTTACACCTGCGTGGGTTTCGGTAGTTATGGTCCCTTCTTCTATTTTATCTATCATGGCTTACAAATTTACAGGTCGTTATTTAAAAAATGTTTAAAAAATCATAGGCTCAAAAGTCTCCCTTTGGAGGTCTTTCAGATTATTTCCTATCGTGTGGACCAAATGCAATTTGGACATGGATGACACGGACCTGACTGCCGGCAGGCAAGTTGAATGGATTCAAAAAGGATTTTTTTGCTTCACAATTTTTTTTAAGCTCTGATTAAACCGATTTTATGAATTTAAAAGGTTTTTTGCAAGTCAAAAAAAATAAAATCCATATTTTTTATCCATAAAAATCCGTTCAATCCGTTCAATCCGTTCAATCCGTGTAATCCGTGTTCCATTTTTACATCATAAATGTGTCCACACGATATATTTATTTCGGAAGGTTTGGGGAGGCTTCCACCATCGTCAAAATAGTTCCCACACCCACCGCTTCATTTGCATCGTCAAAGATTTCTACCAGCCATTTTACAATTCCTTTCGGTATATCTTGCCCATGTACAAAAGCTACATCGGGGTTTACTTCTTTCAATTCCTGCGCTATTTTTTCTTTGCAACTAAAACGAATATAAATAGAATTGCCGGCATATACTGGTTTGGTAAAACGCATTTCATCAATACCATAATTCAACAAAACAGGATTTTTTTCAAAGCTATCTACAAACAAACCGGCTGCAGCACTCATTATAAAATAGCCGTGTGCTACTTGTTCGGTAAACATGGTGCCTGTAAAATCGGTGGCAGTTTTATGGGCATAAAAATGATCGCCACTCAATGTTGCAAAAGCATCTATATCTTCAGATGTAATTAATCTTTTTTTACTGATAAGTTGGTCGCCTATTTTTAGCTCATCAAAATATTTTTTAAAAGGATGTTTGTCTTCAATAATACCCGTAGCATGTGCTTGGTACACATTGGTAATGGCGGTAATCATATCTGGCGAACCTTGAATGGCGGTGCGTTGCATGTAATGTTTTACACCACGTAACCCGCCCATTTCTTCGCCACCGCCTGCACGCCCTGGCCCACCATGCACAAGCCCTGGTAGAGGGGATCCATGGCCCGTACTTTCTTTAGCACAA
>JANMGS010000014.1:0-1620 GCA_031374745.1 Ferruginibacter sp.
CCTTTATTTTCTAAAAACATAATTTGAGAATTCAAACTATCTATCTCATCATCTACCCAAAGTATTTTTGCTATGCTCATATTTTAATTTTTCTAGTTTTATAGGAATGCTCTTAAGTAGAACTCCTTGTAATACGAATCCGTCATTGGTGGGCTCGTTTAAAATTGAACTCACCACAGGCAAGTTAGTTTAGTATGGAATTCGCCACAGGCAAGTTCCTACGACAAATATAATTTTTAAAAAACATGAAAACTTGGTTTGTATTACTTTGTTTTTCTTTTAACAAATAACAATTCATTTTTTCTAATCACAAAAAAATAATTGTAAATTTGATTAAAGCTATTAAATAGCGATACCTTAAAATAATAGCCTGTTAACTCATACATTAAAAGTAATTAGTTGTATTTAAGCGCAGCAATTATTCATTGTTTAATTATTCATTATTAATTACTTCATGCCTTTTCACAAAATAATAAACGACCCTGTTTACGGTTTTATTACAATTGATGACGAATTGGTTTTTAGCATCATCGCCCATCCATATTATCAAAGGCTTCGCAGAATACAACAAATGGCCATGGCACACTTGGTATATCCAGGGGCAGTACATACGAGGTTGCATCACTCACTTGGTGCATATCATTTAATGTGCATTGCCTTGCAAGAACTTGCTAGAAAAGGTATAGAAATTACAGCGCAAGAGCAACAAGCAGCCAAAATAGCCATACTCTTGCACGATGTAGGGCATGGTCCATATTCTCATGCCTTAGAGCAAGTACTCGCTGAAGGTGTGCACCACGAAAAAATATCCGTACTTATTATTGAAGAACTCAATAAAAAATTTGAAGGCAAACTTCAAATGGCGTTGGAAATCTTTAATGGAAGCTACCATAAAAAATTCTTGCACCAATTGATAAGTGGGCAATTGGATGTAGATCGGATGGATTACCTTACAAGAGATAGTTTTTTTAGCGGTGTTATAGAAGGCTATGTAGCGTATGATAGAATTCTAAAAATGATAACGGTACATGATGGGGAGCTGATGGTAGAGGAAAAAGGCATTTATTCTATCGAAAAGTTTCTGATAGCTCGTAGGCTAATGTATAGGCAAGTTTATTTGCACAAAACGGTGTTAAGTGCGGAGCAAATGTTACAAAGAATTATAAAGCGAGCGAAGCATGTGTCTGCAATATGCCAAGAACCACTAAACAGTTTTATTAATAAACCCATGGAAAATGTAACATTAGATCAATTTTGTTGTCTAGATGATGCAGATGTGATGATGGCAATAAAAACTTGGTGCAGCCATTCCGATAAAATATTGTCTATGTTATGCAAGGGCGTGTTGGATAGGAAGTTGCTAAAGGTAAAGTACGTTTCGGCTGCTGTGGACGAAAATTTATTGAACCAAAAAAGAGCGGAAGTCGCAGAAAAATTGGGCATAAACAATGAGGAGGCATCGTGGCTTGTTTTTGCAGGAGAAGCTACTAGTAACACGTACGATTTTGACAACACACCTATTAATATAATTTTTAAAGATGGAGCAATAAAAAACATTTCACAGGTAGATGATGCACTTATAAATGAAAGCTTGAGAGGTAACATTAAAAAATATTACAT
>JANMGS010000036.1:0-2043 GCA_031374745.1 Ferruginibacter sp.
ACAAAATTGTGCTACAGAAAAAGCAGGCGCTTACACTGGAGAAGTAAGCTGCGAAATGATAAATAGCATTGGAATTCCATACGTGGTTATTGGACATAGTGAACGAAGAGAATACTACAACGAAACAAACGAAATACTTACTAAAAAAGTAAACCTCGCTTTAGAAAATAATTTGAAACCAATTTTTTGTTGTGGCGAACCATTGGAAATTAGAGAAGCAGAAGCACAAAATTCGCATATAGAAATACAGTTGAAAGAAAGCTTGTTTCATTTAACCGATAACCAAATAAAGGGATTTGTAATAGCATATGAGCCAATATGGGCAATAGGCACAGGTCGAACCGCCACTAGTGCACAGGCGCAAGAAATGCATGCACATATAAGAAACGTTTTGGCTGAGAAATACGGAAAAGTAATAGCAGATACCATTTCGATACTATATGGTGGAAGTGTAAAAGCTGCCAATTCGGTAGAAATATTTTCTCAACCAGATGTCGATGGCGGATTAGTAGGTGGGGCTAGTTTAAGTGCAACAGAATTTACAACAATCATTAATAGTTTGAAAAAATAGTAAACTGATTTTTCTAAAGCGGCATAATTTAATCCTCTTTAGATAAAACATCATTCTTAATTGGCATATCTACTTTTACACATTCATTTAGTTTTTCTAAATGAAGAATAGTAGATTGTCCGTTGTTATCTCTGTTATACATAGGCACAAATTTGCGGCCATACAGCAATTCATCAAATGTATAAGATGTGCGAGCAATAACAGTATTACTAAACGTATCGTCAAAAGCTTTTATGTAAATTAGTATTTCGCCTTTGGTATTGGCAAAGTCTACTTCTGTAAAGTTATAGAGCGGACTATTTTCGTTAATCGGATGTACCAAGGTCCAGCTAAGTGCAAGCGCATTTATTTTTGTTGTTTCCAATTCCAAATTAAAAAATTGATTGGATGCTTTTCCATTTTCTTCTATAACTAGTGCCAATGTAATTTTGGCTTCTACATCGGTAAGTGCCGATGTGTTTTTAAAAGGTGTAAGTCTTATCATTAATCCTGTTATACTTTCATAAGGAGAAATGAGTGCTACTTTACTAAATTTTAAATACGCTTTTGGCAGGCTAAATCTTCCATACATTAAACCGGTAGCTACCGCAAAACTCAATAAGCCAATCAATGCTTGAAAGGAGGACACAGCGTTCATTGCAAAACCAAGAGGGCTAATACGCCCATAACCAACAGTGGTAAAGGTTTGTGTACTAAAAAAGAAGGCTTCCATTAATTTTTCTGCTGCCGTATTCGCTTGTATGCCTACTAAGTTTTCTACGCCAATAAGAAAGTAAATAAAAGTAAATAGCAAGTTTACTACAACGTAAAATGTAAAAACAATCAAAAAGAAATGAGGGCTCGGCATTGTAAGCATGCTATGAAACCAACTAAATTTTTCAAAGAAACCAACACCTGTCCTTTTTATATTCGGGGAGCCGTCTTTGTTTAGCAGTCTTCCGCCATAGCTTGAAGCATTGGTTCCAAAGCCAGTGTTTTTATCAGCGGATGCCGTATTTCTAATTTTTTTAAGGAATGCCATGACTAAAGGTTATTACACAAAATTAGTTTCATTTTGTTTACAAATTAGACTTAATGAATTCTTTTAAAATTCATAACTTCAATGTTGCTTAAAAAATTCCTTTGAATATATGTTCTTAAAAAAATTATATTATTTCAATAAAGTTTTCTGCATTATACTTATCATTTTTATTGCTGGTTTTTACTTTGTTAATTATAAGCGTGGTCTGGTGGTAGCTCCCATTTTTAAATATGGAATGTACAGCGGCGTTTTTCATACATCCGATACGCAGGAAGTGGTTCATTTATATATCAACGATAAAAAGATTGATCTTACAAAATATGATTTTGCTAGAAGAGATAACCTGATGGTAAGTGTTTTAAATTATAAAATGTCTGCACAGGCTAACACTGATTTGTATAAAAAGATTGAGCCCATTTTTAGTAAAATTGGCTTAAGTTATTTTATGCAA
>JANMGS010000046.1:0-3447 GCA_031374745.1 Ferruginibacter sp.
AGGGCATTTACCTTGCTCAATAAAACCTTTGGGCTTATTGGTTTGGCAATATAGTCATCCGCTCCAGTTTCCAACCCTTTTATTTCAGAACTTTCATCACTCATAGCCGTAAGAAAAATAATGATGGTAGCAGCATATGCAGGTTGGGAGCGTAAAATATTACAAACTTCTATCCCATTTTTATTGGGCATCATTACATCTAAAATAATAAGATCTGGCTTGGTTTGTTTTGCTTTCTCAATAGCCTCGTCGCCGTTTTTGGCAGTTATAACTTCATAACCCTCACCTTTTAAATTAAAAGAAAGAATCTCAAGAATATCTGGCTCATCGTCGGCAATGAGAATTTTTTTAGCTATGCTCATAATTAAAATGTTACGCAAAAGTAAAGTATCTATTTGAGGGGTATCTAACTTATGGTAAGGTTCTTGCATTATTAAATTGTTAAGCCCAAGGCAACTTATGGCATAACTTAACAGTCTTTATAGTAATTAAGAATAAAATTTGCATCATATTTGCAATAGAACAATACTTTATGAAGCATACATTTTTTACAATTTTCCTATTGCTATTCATTTTCAATGCATCGGCCTTTTCCGATACAAACAATATTCCCTTAAGTAGAAAAAAATGGCACGAAGACATTCGGAGAGAGCAAATTAACTGCGAAAAACTAGACAAAAAAGAAGATGGCCTTTTGCGTATTGGAAATAACGACGAAGTAAACAACCAAGTTACCGATGCCCTGTTTAGAAAGCCAAACGAATGTAGACAGTGGATAGAAACAAATGATGCCCAATTTCCAACCAACAATGATAAAGTAAGGTATTTGAAATATGTAGCTGATTTATTGGTTTATTTTAGAGTATATGTAAAAGACAAAGAATTGAAATTGGTAGAACTTCCTATGCTGTTGGAAGATTTTGAAAAAACCATGAAAGCAAAAGCAAGTGGACAATCTATTCTTAATTTATTGAAAACCCAATCTTATGCTATCGCAAGAATAAACCAACAAATATTGGGCGATGAAAACGAAAGAGCAGACGGAGCAGCCATCATATATTTAAAATATGTACAGCTATTTCCTAATAAAATTTTAGAAACCATTGCGCCTTATGCGCAAGAAATTTATGCGGATAGTTTAATTTCATTGGCTTGTAAACTCAATCCAGTAAAATTTTATACATACGCCCAATCAAAAAATTCTATTGTTGGCAAACTCATTCATGCCAGCAAAGATAAAATGGTAATGCAAGTAGCCGCACTTAGCCAAACAGACAATGCGTTATTTTATTTCCCTTTTTTAGATGATTTATTAAGTGGTAAGCAAAGCATAGATAGCATTAAAAAATATATAGGAGATGGAGAAGTAGGGTATGATAGCGTAGGCTATTTCAAATTATTGGTAAAAACGGCTATCACTTACTCAAGGAGAATGAGTAAACCTTATTTTGATACAGCTATTGCATATCAAGGTACGAATGGGCTATTGAGCACTTTGCAAAAAAAAGCAAAACAGCATTTTGTAGATCAGATAAATAATTTACACGATCAAAGCAATCTAACCATCCGGATGAAAGCTATCCAACCACTGGAAGCAGAAGATATTTATTACATGATGGTAATGTGCGAAGCCGATATATACACGAGTAGTTACAAGCATAGTTTTACTAGGCTGTTGCAATTAATGGGCGCAAAACCTCGAGGCGATTCTCTTTTGCTTGCCGTAAATTTTGATCATTTTCGCAAGTTTATAAAAATGGCGGCAAATTATAACAGGCTTGATACATTTTTGAAAACAATGCCTACTTCCAGATCGGAGTTGGTAATGAAAGCATTTGTACTAAACTTAGAAAAAAGTAATTTAGAAGATGCCGTAGATGTGGCAGATTCTTACAGTAGCATTACAGATACGAAATTGCAGCAAAGTATGTTGCAAAATGTTACTGATTATGAAAGGGCTGCTATTGAAAATGACAATAAGAAAGGTAAAATAATATATGGCTTACTTAAATCTATTTTTTTATCGCTCAATGATTCCACTGTTAACCTTACCAAAGAAATTGGCATACCGCCTATTTATGATGTAGCAAATAAATACATGCAGGATAAAAACGGCTGCATTGTAGAACAAGTATTTTTTTATGGAGATAAGGATGGAAAAGATTATTTCCCTTCTTTTAAAAATTCATTTACGCCCAAAGATTGGAAGGTGACTGATAAAAAAGAATGGATAGAAGCTGTTTCTACCAAGGGCAATGTTATGGTTTTTGCCAATAAACCATTGGAAAGCGATGCCAATTTGGATGACACAGCGCAAGTGCACTTGCTAAATTATTTAAAAGAAAAAAACCTAAAACCAAATGTAGTGGTACATCGTGGCCATAGTTATTGGCTAAATCGTACCATGGACCGCATGCCTGGCGATGCCAAGATTGTTGTATTAGGCTCTTGTGGTGGTTATCAAAACTTAAATAAAATATTAGAAATTAATCCAGAAGCACACATTATTTCTACAAAAGAAATTGGCGCAGGCGATATAAATCGACCAATTCTTACCTATATGAATCAAGTGTTTTCCAGCAACGCAGACCTTTCGTGGCGCAAGATGTGGCAGAGCTTGACCAAAACTTTTTCTACAGACCCTAGCAAAACCGTAAGGGAAAGCTGGGAGAGCTACATACCCCCATATAAAAATCTTGGCGCCATATTCTTAAAAGCATATACCATAAAAATGGAAAATGAATAAGGTTATATAATCAATGCTTGATAAATCCATCTTTATTCATATTAATAGCTGTCAATTTAGTAGGCAAACTAAATTTCTAAACCCTCTAAACTCGAGCCTTGTAACCAAAATCCCGTAATAATTATTAAACGATTAATGATACCATCGGTATTCGTGGATAATCTTATCTATTTTTGTCCTCCAAATACAATAGGCAATTTGAAAGTAAAAACACAAGCACATCTAGCATTATTGGCCACTAGTATTTTCTTTGCCATAAATTTTACAGCGGTTAAGTATTTAATAAATGGAGGCTTTATAAAAGCCTTTGGCTTAAATTTAATTAGGGTTGCTGTTACCGCTTTTTTATTATGGGTATTGTATTTTTTTAAGCCACAAAAAAGTGTTATTCAAAAGAAAGATTATGGCCGGTTTTTTCTAAGTGCACTCACCGGCATAGCCATCAATCAATTGCTTTTTATAAAGGGTTTGTCGCTCACTTATTCTATACATGCATCGTTGCTGTTGCTTACCACACCTATTCTTATTACATTTATTGCAGCTTGGTTTTTAAAAGAAAAGATAAATGCCAGCAAATTAATTGGCCTTTGCTTGGGCGTTTCTGGCGCATTGGTGCTTATATTATCTAGAGAAAAAACGGGCAATCCCAGCGATGTGGTTTGGGGCGATATACTTGTGCTGTTAAATGCCATTTCCTACAC
>JANMGS010000051.1:0-6040 GCA_031374745.1 Ferruginibacter sp.
GCTGCATTAAAGCAGGATTGTTGCCATGGTCTTTTTTAAATTTCGCTTTAATGCTGTATTCCACTTCTAGCTCATCTGGAAAACGGAGTTCCCCGCTTCCATCCACTTTTAATAAACCAGCTTTGGGTTCTATGGCATCAATAAAAACCAATATGGTTTCGTTTCTGTTGATGTTTCCAAATCTATCTGCCTGCAATGCTTCAAAAGAAACGGCTGATTTCATTTCTATATCTCCTAAATAAAGTTGCTGCTCTATTTCATCATCCGCTTTAAATCTCTTTTTCCTTTCAAAAGTAAATGCCACATCTTCCAATGCATCCCAACTCCAATCTCTGTTAAGTTTATACACGATACAACCAAGCCAATGGTCTGCTAAATCTTCTTTAGATGCAAATGTGATAGATGATAAATCTGGAGCAAGACTATGGCGTATTTTATTGCTACAACCAAATACAATTCTTTCTCCTTTGTTGCTCACCAGTGTTAATCCATTACTCTCAATGCCAATTTGTTTGGATAGCCTTTGCACAATGTTTGGCTTATTGCTAAGGCCATGTCTTGTAAATAAATCTTGTATAATACCTAGCTTAACAATAGGTTCGTCTGGCTGCAAATACACCCCTTGTACAATAGGTACTGTTTTCCAAGGCTGAATTAATACATCTTCCACAGCAGATTCTTTGTACAGGAATATCTGAGTAGTGTCACCATAGCGTGTTTGCTTTTCTTTAGATCCATTAATACTACCAAAGTAAACATCATCTTCTTCGCATACTGCACGCATGGTAATTCTTATTTTTCTTGCAGTAGGTACTACCACATCTGCTCTTGCATCCAAATCATTTTTTAACAAAGCAGGATTGTTAAAAGGATCGCTACCGTCAGTATCAAAATTTATCAAATTCAAATTTGGCGCATCAATAAATGTAAAAGGAATGTCTAACATTTTTTCAAAATCTATGGCATCAAAGTTTCTGTTGGTTGTGTATAGATGCGCATAGTTTTCCTGTCCAGTATAGCTTAATATGTTATCCAATTTTAATGTTTCTACTTCCACTATAATTTCTACTTTGCTTACATCGGGGTCTGCTATACCGAGCCCAACCCTTGTGGCCGTTGCATTGTTAGGGTCGGAGTCTGCATCGGCTATAGCTTGTAGTTTTGCAATGGCAACTGCTTCATCGTATTTGCCTGTAAATAAAACGGCTGGGTAACCAAGCGTTGGTCGCTGTACATTTACAACAGGGTTGGCATCATACACTTCTTCGTCTGCTACAATTGTTTCGTTGTAAAAATCCACATGGTTTTTTTCTGTAGCAATATCCTTGGGGTCGCCAGTATTTACGAGTAAGTTTTTAAGATTGCTAAACCTTAATTTACCCGGCTCTATATATCGTTTAAAGTCCACCTTCTCAGACGGGTTAGGCGATTGTTTTAGCGGAGATACTTCATCATTAATTGATGGGCCACCATTGCTTAAATCGCACAATCTTACCCTAAAAAAATAAGTATTACCAAATAATAATTTAAACGAATTTTTTTTCTCTGTAAAAATTTGATTAGAATTTACAGGCATATTGGCATCATCGTGTTTATACAATTTTGCAGCCACATCATCTTTCATTACCAAGCTTCTTCCAATCCAATTGGTAAAATACATGGGTAACCAAAACTCTTTTCCAGCTTGGCTATCCACTTGAGATGGATATACTTGGTATGGCATTTCCATTTCTTCGTTTACTAGATTGCCCACTTCTACATCGCCAATTTTATATACCTGGTTTGTTACTACGGTGTTCAAACTTTCCCAAGCATCGGCAAGGCTTTTGCGTACATCGATTCTATAACCAAACAATCCCAATGGCGTATCTATCCGCTTCCCTGGCTCATCAGGGTTTTCGGCCATCTGGCGTATGTACCAGATGAGTAATTGCTCATCGTCCCAACCAAGTCTTATACCAGCATCGTGTACAGGATGAGCACCATCGTGCGTTTCTTTTAATAAATTTAAACTTACAGGTTGGTTTGAATGTATAATTTTTGCAAAACCATCATCGTATGCATTTACTTCTTTAAAAATACTGTCCCATGGCGCTTTTGGTTCTATTACCGAGCCGCCAAACTTATGAAGCACAGGAAACAATACAGGTGCAAATAGTGTTCTTTTTTCACCCGCTTTTAATTTCGGAATTCGTGCAGCAAATCTTTTCACAAAAGAGCCTTCATCAGGCACCGTCCATGATGCATTTTGCACGGCTACATGATCTGGATTTGCTATGTCCACATAAAGGTATCCGCCTTTATCAAACCAATCGGGCTCTAGCTCAATGCTAGTGCTATATACAAAGCCACATGCTTTAGCTAGCATTGGTTGGCGCATTATGTAGCCAAATACTTTTCCCCAACTTAATTTATTTGTAGGTGGAAGAATAATGTTGGGTTTACTATCTCTGATGGCACAATGGTAACTATCATCGGTCACTGCATTTTTATGTCGAGGGGTAGTAAAATTAAAAGCGTTGCGATAGGAGAGAGGAAGATATTTTTTTACGCTTTTACTCTCCAATTTTGGCGCCTCTGCACTATCACCTAGGGTATTGTTTATTTTTCCACCAAAACTTATTTCTGTTGCTTTTAGCAATGCTTCTTTTCTGGTAGCTTCTTCAACTATTAACGCTTTTGGAATAGGAGGGTTTGGATTACCACTATCCACAGGAAACTCTTCTAAACCTTTTACTATTTTTGCTTCAAATTGTGGCACTAATTTAGCAAATGGAGTCGTACTTTGTTTAGTTGGTGGAATGGTAGCTGGTATTACATCTACACTAGTTTCCATTGGTTTAAATGGGTCACTATTTCGAGGTAAAAATACAATATTAAAAAACAGTTTATTACCTTCTACTTTTTGTGGAAAAACAAGTGTAGTGTATCTATAATTTTTGTCCATGATAACAAAATTTTATTTAAAGAATTTTTTGTTTCAAATTATTAATCCCTTTTTCTCAAAGCTCACAAAGACACGTAGCTTTTCTTTTTGTTTCTTAGAGGTCTTTGTGGAGAGCTATTATAAATTGGCCCTCTCTATGCCACCTGTCTTTCCTCTCCCCAGGTTTCACTAAAGCTTATATCTATTATTAAGAAAATACTAATGTCTATTGCAAATGTTACCTGTGCAGAGCACTCTGTTTTTTCGTTTGGAGTACCCATACCCACTCTTTTCACCGTTCCTTTGGCCTCTATGGTAATGGTAACACCCACCAAACCGCCCAACAATTCTGCATGACCACGGAACATCATGAATGCTGTAATACTTATTTCTTTGCTATCTGCGTACATTTCTACACCCACCATAAATGTTACCGTAGCATTTCCTACCACCGGTAAGCCAACGGTAATGCTTGCCCCAAAACCAAATTTCAAGGTTAGGTTTGGTCCTACTGCTGTATCGCATGCTATCTTCACATCTACAGATCCATTGGCATAAATGGTACCTACGCCTACCGATACACACATTACACTTAACCCTCCATGAAATTTTAAAAATGCACCTGCAGTTGGCAACAATTGTTTGGGATCTGTTGTTACTTTTAAAGCAGCATTAAAATAAACGCCAAGCCCCATAGAGGCTTCTAACTTGAGCGGTGTAGCTGGGTTGTCATACACTTCTTTTAAAGGAGGAAAACGCACCAGCGGAATTTCTTTCGTTGCTTCAAATTTATATTCCCAAATTTCGCCAGCATTGCTCATTGCTACTTTTAAACCCTTTTTTAATGCTGCACCATAATCACCTGCAGATAAATCGGCCAGTACTTGCAATAAATCTATGATGGGCTGTAATGCAGGATGGAACTCAATTTCCGGCGTTGGTAATCCGCCACCACTATCTGTATCGCCAGCATATCCAGCAGCTTTTCCTTTTTTAGAATCAAAATTTCCTTTAATACGCATCAGTCTTTCAAAACTTCCAAGATCCACCACCATCGATAAATTATTCAATCTTCCTTTCCACGTTTCGGCAGCATCCGTAGCAGCTGCACCAATTTTAGACGCAACATCAAAATTTAATTTACTGTCTTCTTTTGTGCCTGCTGCATCTTTCTTAGGGTCTGCTGGGTCAAGCTTACTCGTTTTATATTCTATGTAAATTTTTAAACCTTCCATTTCCACAAGTGGTACATCAAAATCTGGCAAATCAAATTTCAATGCCTTGTCAATAGCACCATCCACCGCACCTTTCAGCAATTCCATTCCTTGCTCTACCGCAGCCTCACCTTGTTTTACTACATCTATTTTTAGTAGTTTAAATACTTCACTTCCATTGTCTGTAATTCCACTCAATGTGCTAAAGGCTTTCGCTACGGTATTACCTACAGCATCTACACCACTCATCATAGAAATAGCTTTTCCAAAATCTGTAACCGCATCGCCCACATTCGGAAAAATACCCTTGCCCGTCATCATTCTATAAGCGTCTGCAAAAAGTGGGGGCGTTTTACTCAACAAAGTTTGTTCTGCATTTTTAAAAGAAGGGGTAAGAAACAACGCTTTTTGTGTACCCATATTTTGCAGTATGCCAAAGTTGATGGTGCCAGTTGTTACATTGCGTAGCAACTCCGCAGGGTGCGCCATTCTTATCAACTTATCTTTTGCTGCTACCACATCAATTACTTTTCCTGCAACCCACTTTCCTTCTCTAATGAGCGGTACAGTAAGCCCTTCTTGCAGTGGTGTAATTTCTCCCGAGCCAGTATTGTGTTGTACAATTGTCCAACTACCATCTTTAGGTAATACCACATTTCCTCTAGCAGCTACTACAAAAATTGTGTCGCCCAATTTATCTACAGATGGGCTTACATCAAAACGATTGAGTCGCATGTTTTGATTGCTCTTGTTAATATCCACTTGACAATCGATGGCACCGCCGATGGAGCCGTTTTGTTTTAGAAGTAACTCTTTAAATTGTGCATTGGTAAGCGGTATGCCTGGTGGTGATAATTGTACATAACCCAATATTTTTTTTGATCCTACAATATCATGTGATGCACCGGTTTTATCTTTTATAGAAGTTTTTCCTTGCACTATATTTTCAATTTCTATATCAGCATCAAACCATACAGGCTGGCATTCCACTGCTTGTGTAAATGCTGCAACAGCTTTTTGTTCTACACCGAGTGGATTTAAATAATTATCTCCTGCGTTAATATTATTTACAGATTTATAATTTTCAATTGTGCTATCCTCTTTTATATTTTTTATATTGTACAATCCTCTTACCACACCTGGGTGAAATACATATGGTTGTATGGTTGCAGGATTGTTGGCAATATCCGTGTATGAATATCTAAAATCAAACAGTCCATCGCTTTCGGCTATCCAACCACTGTCTATTCTGTGAATGTATCCACTACTTTCTCTATGAAGTGTAATGGTTCTAACCACTCTAATACCAAAGGGATATAAAATACTTTTTACCTGTATTACTTCATGCCCCGTTCTTCCATTCATTACATCAAACCTTGCTAGGCTGGTGGATGCAACTACTGCGGATGGACTAACCCAATTGCTAAAAAGATTTGCACCATATCCTGTAAAATCAATTCTAGAAACTGGTACACCTCGGGTTACGCCACTCGGGTCTGCCAAGGGGTTTATAAAAAATTCTGAATTAAATATTTTAGTAACAGATCCACCAAGTGTGCTTCTACCATGTGCAGTGCCATCCATATCTAGCACATTATTTACTTGCAAAATATAACCAGGAAACATAGGACTGTCGTGGTCGGACGGCGTACCATCCCCTTTCTTTCCATAATTTCCTGCCTTTGCATTTAATTGAGTACCGCTGGTAAGTATTCTTGTTGCATCAAGTTTAAAAGAATATTTTTTATTATCAAGGCTTGGCTTTTTTGTTTCTACTCCATTTCTACTTAACAATGCCAAAGCCCTGAGCCCAAAAGGTAGGGTGAATGCTGCAATGGTAAAGGATGCTGGATTTCTTTTAAATTCATCAACAAGGTAATGTATAACAGGTATGGGTGCG
>JANMGS010000208.1:0-2092 GCA_031374745.1 Ferruginibacter sp.
TTTTTTCATTAAGCATTTGAAAAAATCTCACCCCAAGCTCCCGAAAATCAGGAAAGGCTATCACCAAAAAAGAGGAAATTTCAATCGGGCATTTTATTATTTGAAATACCCATAACTTAACGACATTGCCTTACGGGGCAAGTGCAATTGTTGTACAATTACTTTGTTTTCCTATTTTGCAAATTTAAAACTGGTTAATGGAAAAAAATTAAGTTGTAAAGTCAAAATTGTCCCGTAGGGACTACCTATTTGTAACCATTGAATCTGTGAAGAGAACTTTGCCCCGGAGGGGGTACCCTTCTTAAGCTATTATCTACAAATAATGCGAGCAAATGAATCACATTGGCCTGAAACGCCCAACTGATTTACTTTTCATTTTTCTATCAAGCTACTTTTATTTTTTCTGTCCAAGAGGGACTTCTTTTTTATAACTACAACATCTTTGAATTGGGCGTTGCTCTGTGGGGGGCTAACCCTCCTCATTCGTTGCTACAAATTAAACAGACATATTATTTATTTAATTCCTGCGCTGCCAATTCGTACAGCCTCTTCCTTTTACGGTTGTACCACCAAGTAGGCACCGTTTTTTTCATCAGTGTATCTATATTTCTCATGCCAAATAATTTCCAGAGCCCTTCTAATTTGCCGCCAAGGTTACTTTGCATGGCTCGTAGGCTCATTGCAAAACCGGCTTCTATATATTCCATATGGTGCCAATAGCCGGCGGGCATAAAAAGGGTGTCCCCATGGTCCAATATTACTTCGTAGCCATTTGCTTTTTTTACCGCAGGAAAATTTTCATAATCAAAAGAGTTCTTGTAATCGGCATAGTTTGCCAGACTTAACACTTCCCAAGGCTTGCGGTAAAGTTTATACTGCTCTTCGTGTGGAAAAAGCAATACTCTTTTTTTACCAGCAAATTGCGTGTGCAAAATATGGCTCATGTCTATATCAAAATGCATATGGGTGATTGAGCCTTGCCCACCAACAAAAAGCATCGGATATTTTTTTACAAATCCTTTCATTAAATCTTCGGGCCAAGTAAAATCTTTTACAATTTCTGGGGCATGGTGAAATATGTTAAATAAGAAAATCCTTAAATCGAGCGGGCCAGCTTTTACTTTGTGTAAGTAGTCGCCAAATTTCATGTAATCATCGGCTGTATTTATGGGCGTATAAGAATCACTTTTTACATTGTTGTAAACACCTACTTTGCTTTCGCCTACTGTATCAATAAAATAATCCCAATTCCATTTATGATAAGCAGGCCAATTTTTAGCCATATCTTTAATAATAAGCGGCTTTTTTTGGACATAATAATTATTCTTAAAATCTTCTGGAGTAATAGTATCTACAACATCTATTGCTTTTAGCTTCATATTAAGTTTTGTTGAAAGTAAGTAAAAGTAATAATAATTATTTTTTTATAAGATTTTTACCATGCCACTTATAAAATTAGCAAATTCTTGATAATTTTCGTGGAGCAATTATTTTACTCGTACATAAATATGCTTGATATTATTTTTGCCAGTTTCCCGCTCATCTATTTCAAACCTTTTCAAACTTTTTATGAGGAGCAGCATTTTAGAAAACCCATAATTTCTAGGATCAAAATCTGGCTTTCTTTTTAGAATGAAATTACCTAGATCGCCTAGAAATGTCCAACCGCTTTCGTCAGCTAAATCTGCAATGGAATCGGTAAGGAGATTGATAATATTATTGTCGAGTTTATTTAATGGTACAGCTAATGATTTTGTTTTTTCTTTTTGTAGTTTTTTTGGCTCAACCGTATCTATTAAACTCGCTGCCTTTAATATTTCTATGTAGATAAATTTATCACAGGCTGTAATAAATGGAGTGGGCGTTTTCTTTTCACCTATTCCAATCACTTTCATTCCTGCCTCACGCAAGCGTATAGCCAGCCTTGTAAAATCACTGTCGCTCGATACGATGCAAAAGCCATCTACCTTTTCAGAATATAAGATATCCATGGCATCAATTATCAAGGCACTGTCACTTGAGTTTTTTCCGGTAGTATAACTGTATTGTTGTATGGGGGTGATGGCATTTTCTAGCAAAATGTTTTTCCAAC
>JANMGS010000322.1:0-2897 GCA_031374745.1 Ferruginibacter sp.
TTTCGAGCCATGCATTGGTACCACATGCTGGACAAGTAACCAGCTTAGGATAAGTACTGCCACAATAATGACAATGTAATTTGTTGCTGTATTTATGCAAGGTGAGCGATACATCGCAATGCGTGCACTGGGGAATATGCCCACAGGTGCCACAAATCAAATAGGGGTTGTAGCCTCTCCTATTTTGAAAAAGTATTACTTGCTTATCTGCCTCTACCGTTTTTTGAATGGCTTCCTTTAGCTGAGGGCTTATCATTACTTTACCCTTTTCTTTTTGCACAACTTGAGCGGTGTTTACTATTTCTATTGTTGGCAATTCGATTCCCCCAAAACGCTCATTCAATTCTACCAAGCCATATTTTTTTTGCTTGGCATTGTAATAGGTTTCTAGCGATGGTGTGGCACTGCCCAATACAATTTTTGCCCCAAACAAAGAGCCATAAAAAATAGCGGCATCTCTGGCATTGTAGCGTGGTGCTGGATCCTGCTGTTTGTACGATGGGTCGTGTTCTTCATCTACAATTACAAAACCAAGATTCTTAAATGGCAAAAACAGGGAACTTCTTGCACCCAATACTATTTTTATTTCGCCTGTTCGTATTTTGTTCCAAAGTTCTATACGCTCTTGGTTATTAAATTTAGAATGATAAATGGCAATGTTACCTCCAAAATGTTTTTGCAAGCGACGAATAATTTGGGCCGTTAGCGCAATTTCTGGAAGCAAATACAAAACCTGTTTTCCTTGAGCAAAATATTCTTCTATTAGTTTAATATAGAGTTGTGTTTTTCCACTGCTTGTTATCCCATGCAACAAGCATACATTTTTTTCTACAAAAATATTTCTTACTAGCTTAAGTGATTCTTTTTGCGCTTTACTTAGTTCGAAATCTATTAGAACAGATTTTGGTAATGTTTTTATTCTATCTATGGCACGCTTTTCTACAAACAAAATATTCTTATCTGATAATCCTTTTAATTGTGCAACCGTAGCAGATGCTTTTTTTAGCAAGGCAGTTTGGGTAACTTCCCCTTCCGTTTTATTTAAATGCAAAAATGCGAGCAACAATTCCATTTGCTTTGGAGCACCTTTCCACTCATTCAATAAACTGCTTAGTGTTTCTTCGTTATCAAACTGCGGATTGAGTATAACGTAGGTCTCTTTTTTTATTTTGTATTTTTCATTGAGGTCCTCCCTTATGTAACAAACATTTTTTTCTATGAGCTTTTTTATTACTGGGTATACATGCGTGGCATCCAATACTTGTTGTACTTCTGTAATGCTTAATTCTGTTTTTAATTGTAGCGCCTCGGCTATCAAATATTCTTCATCACCGAGACCAGTAAAATCTTCTCCATAAGCCTCATTATAAATTAAAACCGTTTCGCTACTTAGTTTAAAATTGGCGGGCAAAGCTGCAGCCATCACTTCTCCTTCTGTACACATGTAATACTCGCTCATCCATTGCCATAACTGCATTTGTTGTGGGTAAACGAGCGGTGCATCGTCTAATACATTTAAAATATTTTTTGTTTTGTACTCGGGTGTTGTCGTAATTATTTTTTTAATAACGCCTGCATACTTTTTATTTTTTCCAAAAACCACTTCTGCCCTACAGCCGGGTTGCGCTTGTGCAAGCAAGTGCGCTGGCACAGCATAAGTGTATACAGTAGGTAGTGCCAGCGGAAGAATTATTTCCGCCCAATGCGTTGGTTGGGGCTCATTAAAATTTAATTCGTTTTCTTGCATTTTTGTTTTACTAAAAGATATATTTTTTGGCTCTGCTGAAAAAAGACCAATTGCCACAAAGGCGCTAAGGCTCTAAGGGAATGCTTCACATTTATTATTTACGTTTTTTTGCCGAAAACCTGCCTGCCGGCAAAGGCAGGGGCGGTAAGACGTTTTTTAATTGAACTTCTTACCTTATTAGCAGCTAAATTAAACTACATTTTACAAAAAGTCGGTAAGACTGTTTTGCTTCGCAAAATATGCTAACCACAAAGGCGCTAAGACACTAAGGGAAATCTTCGCATTTATTCTTTTCACATTTTTTTGCCGAAAACCTGCCTGCCGGTAAAGGCAGGGTCGGAAGACGTTTTTTTATTGAACTTCTTACCGAATTAGCAGCAAAATTAAACTTCATTTTACAAAAAGTCGGAAAGACCAATTGCCACAAAGGCACTAAGGCACTAAGGGAAAGCTTCGCTTTTTTTACTTCGCAACATTTCTTTTTGCCGAAAACCTGCCTGCCGGCAAAGGCAGGGGCGGAAGACGTTTTTTTATTGAACTTTATTCTTCAACCGCTGACTGTACCAAAGCCGCTGTCAGGGTTTAGCACTTGAACTTTTCAAACCTCTTGAACTTCTTGAACTTTTTGAACCACTTCAAACCTCTTGAACTTCTTGAACTTTTCAAACCTCTTCAACCCTTCCACAACATTCAACCCTTCACGAACCCTTCTACCATATTCAAACCTTCAACCACATTCAACTTACTTCACCCAACTTACCTTATACCGCAGCAGACCTTCCTCCATTTCGTCATATACTTTTTGTTTTAAAGCATCGGCATCATTACCTGGCAAAATTTCTGGCAAAAAAACTGCACGAGACTTTCCGGGTGTCATACTAAAAACGCTGTCATAATGTAACCTATCAAATGCATCTAAAAACAAAATAGGTTGTATGGGTGTTTGCATTTCTACCGCTATTTTGAAAGCGCCGTTGTAAAATTCTTTCAATGGTTTATGTGTCATATTAAAAGTCCCTTCTGGCGAAAGAACAATTGAAATATTCTTTGATAAAACCTTTTTGAGTTGAGCAACACTATTTGCCCTAGCCGCTTCACTTCCCCTATCCACCATTACAGCCGCTTTTCTATAAATATATCCAAAAATGGG
>JANMGS010000232.1:0-3352 GCA_031374745.1 Ferruginibacter sp.
ATGCAGTGAAAACTATTTGAATGCAGGATGAAACTGGTGCAAAGTGGTTCTCAAAAACTCCCTGTCCAAATGAGTATATATTTCTGTAGTGGTAATACTTTCGTGTCCGAGCATCTCTTGTACGGCTCTTAAATCTGCACCACCTTCTACCAAATGAGTTGCAAATGAATGCCTAAAAGTATGAGGCGAAATTTTTTTTGTAATACCCGCTTTTGTAGCCAAATCTTTCAATATTAAAAAAATCATAACCCTGGTAAGCCTTGCTCCACGGCGGTTTAAGAAAAGAATATCTTCCTCCCCTTTTTTTATGTTGATGTGATTGCGAATATTGTTTTTGTAAATGCCAATATATTTTATTGCATCGGTGCCTATTGGTATCAATCTTTCTTTATCGCCTTTTCCCGTAACCCTTATGTAGCCCACATCGAGATACAAATGGCTAATCTTTAAATTTACCAGCTCGCTCACCCTTAATCCGCAGCTGTATAACGTTTCTATGATCGCTTTGTTTCGCTCTCCTTCTGGTTTACTAAGGTCTATTGCCGCTATTATTTGTTCTATTTCTTCAAAGGATAAGGTATCGGGTAATTTGCGTTGGCTTTTTGGTGCTTCCAACAATGCGGCTGGATCTATCGTTATAATTTCTTCAATTAAACAATACTTAAAAAAGCTACGAAGGCCAGATATCATTCTTGCTTGAGATGAGTTTGTCATCCCTAATTCATTTATCCATTTGGTAACTTTCTCAAGGTCTTTTAATACAATGGCATCAGGGTTTTTGAGGTCTTTGGTTATTTGTAAAAAATCGGTGAGTCGCTCTACGTCATGTAAATAAGCGGCCACAGAGTTATCCGATAAAGATTTCTCGAGCCGCAACCAAGCTTTGTATCCCTTTTTATAAGCTTCCCACATAATTAATTTAGTATAGATTTTTTAAACTATGATTGTACAATATAATTAAAGATTATTTTCGCAAAGAATAAATTTTCATACCCTCAATAAAAGCTATGCTGCCGGTAAATTTTAGGTCGTTCAAAAGAAACTTAACTATTAAAAGAAAATCGTTTAGAAGATTTTTAAATAAAATGGAAAAAGCGCCCATAAAAGGGATAGATAAATTGACTGTAGTTTTAGATGAAGAAGTTTGGAAAGAAGTAGATTGCCTGAGTTGTGCAAATTGTTGCAAAAAAATGACGCCTACTTTTACACCCAAAGATTTAAAAAGGGTATCTGCCCATTTTGGACAAACGGTTGAAGAATTTAAAACCCAGTGGCTCGAAAAAGTGCGCAATGGTGATTGGGTAAACACCACACAACCCTGCCAGTTCTTAAATTTGAAAGACAATAAATGCAGCATTTACGCCGTACGTCCCGAAGATTGTGCTGGTTTTCCTCACTTGAAAAAGAAAAAGTTTGTAGAGTATGCTCATGTGCACAAACAAAACATAGATTATTGCCCGGCAACTTTTAAAATGGTAGAAAAAATGATTGGTAGGGTAGAGGGGTTGAAAATCGTTGTTGGTTGATTGTTGTTTGGAGTTTGCTGTTTACTGTTTGGCGTTTGGTGTTTGGTTTGTGCAAGTTCTGTTATTAATTTGAAATCATTTCAGGCTAGTCTCAATACTAAATACTCAATACTACCTACTCATACACATCCTCAATCAAAAAATATTTAATCTCCTTTTTTGGGAGCATTGTTATAGAAAGTACATCAAATTGAATTCGCTGCCATTGAGGGTTTTGGTAAAGATATTCTTCTGATGCATTGATGAGATTTCTAATCTTTTTTTCACTTATTTTATCTTCCGGTTGTCCATATTGTAAAGTAGTTACTGTTTTTACTTCTATAAAATGTAGCATATTGTTTTTAGATGCTATGATATCAACTTCCAGGTTTTTGTGCCGCCAGTTTTCGTGAAGTATGTCATAGCCTTTAGCTGTAAACCAAATGGCAGCAAGTTCTTCGCCTATCTTACCCGTATCGTTGTGTCTTGCCATTTTTATATTTTATTTAGGGCTGTTTGCTTTTGTAATTTATTCAGCATTTGAGAGGGCTATACACTACAAGCCTGCCTGCCGGCAAAAGCAGGACCTCACTAGTGCCTCGTTGCAAGCTTTTCGCTTCTATACATCACGTATCCAGTACATGTATGACTGGAGTCCATTTGCAGCAAAACTTTTTTCATCTTTTATCTATGCGAAAAAAAGCGCTAAAAGTTTTGTTAGCTCTTTTCATATTCCACATCTTCAATCAAGTCTTTTCCATCCGCAGCAGCAGTAGCCAATTCATCGCAACGGTTGTTGTAAGGATTATCTGCATGCCCTTTTACCCATACAATATTTATCGTAAAATGTTTGGCTAGTGCATGGTATTGTCTCCACAAATCAGGATTTTTTTTGCCGCCTTTAAAATTGGTTTTCATCCAAGTTTCTAACCAACCTTTGTTTATGGAATTTACCACATATTGGCTATCGCTGTAAATCGTTACTGGTATTTCTCTTTTAGTAATGGCTTCCAAACCTGCAATAATGGCCCACAACTCCATCCTATTATTGGTGGTATGTTTAAAACCTTGCGACAATTCTTTTTTGTGGTTGCCATATATCAATACCACTCCGTAGCCACCTGGGCCAGGATTACCACGGGCGGCACCGTCTGTGTATAAAGTTATTTTGCTCAACGAATTTATTATTTAAAAATATCTATTGAATGCGCCAAATATATAAACAAAATACTTATTCAAAGCGTGATAAAAAATCATTTTTTCTACGAGTTGCTACTTCAATAGATGTTCCATCGTCCATTACAATATAACCACCTCTGCCCTTGTGGTATTTTTTTATAGCATTAAGATTTACAATATGCGACTTGTGTATTCTAAAAAAAATATCGCCTGTTAAAATATCTTCATAATCTTTTAAATTTTTTGATGCCAATAAAGTTGATTTATTTGTTAAATGAAATACTGAATAACTTCCTTGTGCTTCTATCCTTACAATATCATCCGCTTTTACAAACGCTAAGCCATTAAGGGTGTGTACGGCTACTTTTTGCAAGCCTCCATTTGCATTATTTATATTCTGCAATAAAGATTTTACTTGCAGGTTAATATTTTTCGATTGGGTATTATCTTTTGCCTTAGCAACAGAATTTTGCAGTTCTTCAATACTTACTGGTTTTAGTAAATAATCGAGTGCTGCATATTTAAACGCTTTTAAAGAATAATTTTCAAAAGCTGTAATAAAAATAATTTCAAAAGATATGGTTGTTAATTTGTCCAATAAATCAAAAGCATTGCCATTGGGCATTTCAATATCTAACAAAACCAACTCGGGTTTCAATTCTTCAATT
>JANMGS010000254.1:0-1596 GCA_031374745.1 Ferruginibacter sp.
AGCTTATGATTGTCTTATACATTTTTAACAATATATTTAGCTGTCAGGCACAGCCAACATTTTAATTATTTAACATCAACGGCATTACCAACATCAACAACTCTTCGTTTGGCTCTTGTTCGGTTGGTTTTATGATGCCCGCTTTTGTAGGGGTGCTTAGCTCCATATTTATATCTGCTGTTTCTGCACCGTTTAGCATTTCTATCAAAAATTTTGCATTAAATGCAATGGCTAAATCTTCCCCATCGTATGTACATGACATGCGTTCGTTTCCTTCAAAACTAAAATCTACATCTTGGCTGGCTAGTTGCAATTCGTTTCCACTAATGGTAAGTGCCACTTGGTTTGTACTCTTGTTGCTAAATACACTTACCCTGCGAAGAGCGCCTTGAAAATCGCTGCGGTTCACCGATAAAACATATGGATTATCCACAGGTATTACTACTTTATAATCTGGAAAGCGTGCATCTATTAAACGACAAACCAATTCTGTACCTCCATGTTTTACAAACAAATGGTTTGTGTTGTAGGATAGCGTTAATTCATCTTCATTATCGGGCAAGGCAGATTTTAAAAGATTCAATGGTTTTTTTGGCACAATGAAAGTGTCTTTTTGAGGGCAGCTTACATCTGTACGGGTATATTTTACCAAACGATGTGCGTCTGTAGCTACAAAACTAATTCCTGTTTTATCTAGCTCAAAGAAAACACCCGTCATGGCAGGACGAAGATCATCGCTGCTTACCGCAAAAAGGGTTTTGTTTATAGCAGTTACCAATCCAGAAGATGTCATGGTAAAACTATTGGCATCGTCTGCCGCTGGCTCTTTGGGAAAGTTATCGGGGTTTTCGCCCATTACTTTGTATTTGCCGTTGTCGCTGGTAAGCTCTACTGCAAAATTCTTATCAATATTAAATGTAAGTGGTTGCTCTGGTATGTTTTTAAGCGAGTCCATTAATATTTTTGCAGGAATACATACTTTCCCATTGTCTTTTGCTTCAATATCCAAATGTACTTTCATAACGGTTTCCAAATCTGTAGCCGTTACAGTTAGTTTGCCTTTGTCTATTTCAAACAAAAAATCTTCCAAAATGGGCAAAACGGTATTTGCATTAATAACACCACTTATTTGTTGTAGTTGTTTCAGCAGGGCTGAAGAAGAAACGATAAACTTCATATAACTTATTTAATATTGCCAAAGATAAAAGAATGAAAGGAGAAAATATTTAAGTTTTACCCTAATTAAATTCACATTTTACGTAGAAATGGCATTTGAACCCAAAAATATAGGAACAGAGCAGGCTTTTCAAAAAATAAAGCACTACTGTGCCTACCAAGAAAGAAACCATACAGAAGTAACGAAAAAGCTTTATGGGTATGGGTTGTACAAGAATGAGGTGGAAGAATTGCTCAGTAAACTGATAGAGGAAAACTACTTAAATGAAGAGCGTTTTGCCATTGCTTTTGCTGGTGGCAAGTTTCGTATAAACCATTGGGGAAAGACCAAAATAAAGTACGAATTGAAGCAAAAACAGGTGAGTGATTACTGTATAAAAAAGGCCTTGGCTAGTATTTTGGATGAAGATTATGAAAAAA
>JANMGS010000288.1:0-2740 GCA_031374745.1 Ferruginibacter sp.
CATTTGAAGCCCTTTTAAAAGCCATAAAAAATAATTTGGCAGAGAATGGAACTGCGGCACTTCTGCTACCGTATGATAAAATAAAGTTTTTCGAAAAAAAATTGAGCTCTATCCCTTTTTTTATCGAACAAAGATTAAATGTAAAGCATGCTCCTACACATCCTCATTTTAGAAGCATGATAATTGTTTCTGCTAAGGAAGAGCCAGTAAAAGAAAACGAACTATCTATCAAAAATAACGATGGCTCATACAGCAATGAATTTGTACAATTACTAGCGACTTATTATTTACATTTCTAAAAATATGACTTGTCAGGTAATTGTAAAAATATACAAAAGGCACCCTTTTTACATTCAAATGACAAAACTAACTCAGCATAGAAAGACCTTTGCATTATCAAAATTAAGATATGCAAAAAGTAACATTTTACCTAACCATTTTCACTTTCCTATTTTTTTCAAATACCAGTTCCGCACAAGATACTACTGCTACAAAAGTATTAAATGAAGTGGTAGTTACTGGTCAATACAAACCACAATCGCTTAAAAGTTCTGTATACCAACTAAAGGTTGTGAATGCAGAAAGAATAAAACTAAGCGGTGCTACCAATGTACAACAGGTATTAAATAACCAACTTGGTTTCCGCTTTTCTAGCGATAACATAACTGGTACAGATGTAAAATTGAATGGAGTAAGCGGAAGAAACGTAAAAATTCTATTGGATGGCGTACCGCTGCTAGATAGATTTGATGAAAGAGTAAGTTTGAGCCAGATAGATATAAATACCGTTGAGCGAATAGAAATTGTAGAAGGCCCTATGTCAGTTTCTTTTGGCACAGATGCAATGGGTGGTGTGATAAACATCATTACAAAAAAAATATCTAAAAATAATTTCTCCATAACGGCTAGAGTGCAAGAAGAAACCGCTGGCAAAGAGTACAATCCCTTTAACTACAAAGGCAATCACATACAAAATATACTTATTTCCACTAAAAAAAATAATTGGTATTTGTCAGCAGGAGGAACCCGCAACGACTTCAATGGTTTTGGTGGCGACGCTTATGGAAGGGATAAAGATTGGTTGCCAAAAGAACAAATATTGGGCAACGCCAAAATTGGCTATAAAAATAATAATTTAGACATCTATTATCGTATTGATGGAATGAACGAAAAGATTATAGACAGGAATGCGATAAATTATGAAACCGCAATAGCGCTAGATCAAAAATTTATAACGGACCGCATCTTACAGCAAGTTCAAAGCAATTACAAATTCGATGATAAGCTTTCCCTTAGTTCATTTATAGCTTACACAAATTTTAAAAGAAGCACCCAAACTTCTTACCATGATTTTGTAAAAAACACTGACAGCATTGGAACAGGCAATGCGCAACAAGATATATCTAAGTTAAACAGTTTTTCATTTAAAAACAGCTTGCAATATACTGTTTCACCAAAGTTATCTCTACAACCTGGTATAGATATCAATCATGAAGGCATGAGCGGCGACAGGGTTTTAGGTTCACCAAGAATAAGTGATTATGCATTTTTTGTATCGGCAGAATATAAACCAACCAGTAAAATAAATATCCGCCCAGGTTTTCGTATTATAAAAAACACCCAATTTGATGCCCCACCAATTGTACCATCAATCAACACAAAATTTGTAATTACAAAAGACATTGACTTAAGACTTTCTTATGGCCTAGGTTTTAGAGCACCTGTATTGAGAGAATTGTTTTTCGAATTTAAAGATATAAATCACAATATAGTGGGTAACCCAAATTTGAAAGCAGAAACGTCCAATAGTTTTAACGGGTCTTTATCTTGGACAGCACCCAACCTAAAAGCAATAAATTTCACATCCACACTTAATGGTTTTTACAATGCATTCAACAATCAAATAGAGCTTATACAGAGTGCAGGAGTAACGCCTATTCAATATAGCTATTTTAACATCAGCAAATCAAAAACAAAAGGAATATCGTTGGACAATAAGGTGAATGTAAAAAACCTAGAGCTAAGCGTTGGCGTATTATATTATGCAAATCAAAGAGAATTTAACAGTACAGATACCAAGACGATTACATCTGATTTCTTCTGGACACCAGAGATAAATTCCAACATAACCTATAAAATACAAAAACTAAAAACATCGCTTGGATTGTTTTACAAATTTGTAGGTGTAGAGCCAAACTTAAGCAATGACCCTACTGGCAGAGAGCCTGGTCTTTTCTCTACAAAAACAAGTTCATATAACTTAGCAGATTTTACCATTACCACAAACGCACATAAAAATATTACAGTAAATGCAGGAGTTAAAAATTTATTTGATGTAACAACTGTAAATAGCAATACAGTAATTTCATCCAATTTATCGCACAACAACTCCAATGCATTGTTAGTAAATTATGGTCGTTCTTATTTTCTAGGTCTAACATTTCAATTAAACAAAAAATAAAAAATATGCAATTAATCAATAGGATATTATTAATAACTGCTGTGAGCCTTTCTGTAATTTCTTGCAAAAAAGATACAGACCCTATCCTTACCATATCTTCGGGTAGCGAAAGAATTCAATTAAATGGATTGGCAGAAAATGAACTTCCAAATGCGGCTCCGTCTAAAGCCGTTTACTTAGATTTTAGTACAGAAAAAACCACACCTGTACTAAGGTCTAGCTGGGATATAGGTTTATATACTGGCGCAGATTTTAGAGCTATTTTAAATATGACTGCAG
>JANMGS010000034.1:0-4148 GCA_031374745.1 Ferruginibacter sp.
GAAGAGTACTTGTATGCTGCCATGGAAGATTATCGGATAGACATTATGATAGACAGCGGCCCTGCTGCAAGAAGTATTCAAATAGATATCAACCCTTTTACACTAATTGGAGCTACTACCCGAAGTGGATTGCTTACCTCGCCTTTACTTTCCCGTTTTGGAATAAAAAGTAGGCTTGAATATTATGACACCGCAACATTGACAAATATTTTATTACGCAGTTCAGGTATTTTAAATTCTAAAATAACAAGCGATGCGGCGGCAGAAATTGCAGGTAGAAGCCGAGGTACACCTCGTATTGCAAATGGTCTTTTGCGCCGTGTAAGAGATTTTGCACAAGTGCTCGGAAATGGCATTATAGATATGAATATTACCGAGCATGCGTTGAATGCATTAAATGTAGATGCTTACGGATTAGATGAAATGGATAATCGAATATTGAGCACCATCATTGATAAATTCAAAGGAGGGCCAGTAGGTATTACAACAATAGCAACTGCGGTAGGCGAAGAGCCTGGCACACTCGAGGAGGTGTATGAACCTTTTTTGATAAAGGAAGGTTTTATAATGCGTACTGCTAGAGGAAGGGAAGTTACAGAAAAAGCCTACAAACATTTGGGAAGAACTCCCAGAACGAACATGGGAGACGGAATGTTGTTTTCTTAAAATTATGCTGCTATTGCCTTATTAAGGTTGTATTGTTACTGGTGTACCCACTGGAATGTAACTATATAAATCTGACATTTCAGAATATTTAACAGACACACACCCATCAGTCCAGTTGTAAAAATTATCTATTGTCCATTCTTCTTCTTTTCTGGTAGCATGTATTGCAATACCATCGCCTATACGTGCATTTGCAGGTATAAGTCCTTTTATTTTTCTTTCTTTAAACTTGCGATAACTTTCTTCATTGGGATAATCTAATAAAAGTTCTTGCCCCCATTTTTTATTTATCTTTTTCATTATTATTTTGAAAGATCCCGTGGGGGTTCTTTTATCTCCCTCTCGCATCTTATCTCCAAGATCTTTACTGCCAAAAACAATGGGATAGGTTGCATACCAGCCTTCTTCATCAAACACTTTCAATTCATAATCTCTTTTAGAAATAATAATATAATATGGATTTGTCCCATTTACAAGGTGAAAAGATTTTTTTGCCTGCCTTTTCTTTAACGACCGAAAAGTATTATCCGCTGGCGCAAAAGCCGAAAAAGCTACCAAAAATAGCATAGCTGAAAGTAAAAGACTAAAAGGGTTTTTCATTTTTGATATTTTACAATTCTTACGATTAATGCCATTTTTAATAACAATATGAATTGGAATATTAGACCTTAAAAATACTGAATTGTAAAACACTAAATTGTTATAAAAATTACAATTAGGGAAAAGTTTAATAAAAAGCCCCACTTTCAACAAAAAAGTGGGGCTCAAATGCGCATTTTAGATATAATTACCAATTACTGAATCTAATCCCAATATTGTAAGGACGCAGATCAAAGCTTTTTTCAAAAATAGATTTAGGGCTATAGGATCCATACAATCTTACAGAACCAAGGCCCAGCTCTCCAATGTAGCTCAATTTAAAACGCTCCATATTATAGTCTCCCTTGTTTTTTTGTTTGCCACGCTCGTTGCTCCGTTGCTTGTTTCGTTGGCTGTACAAATAGCCAGCACTTACACCAAAACTAGCACTAAGGATAGGTCTGCCAGGTTTACGGTTGGTTGCAAAATTTAACATAACAGGCACAGTTAAATAATCAGCTGCAAGCTTGTTTTTGGAGAATGAAATGGTATCTCTAAAAACGAAAGGCGCATTTGCTATAACGCCACCCACAGAATAAGGAATTGGCCCACCTTCTTTAAAGCTTATTGGAGAACGAAAATGATAATTATTGAGTTCTAATCCCAGGCCATATTTAAAGTTTATATTCCTTTTTACCAACGCATATTTTTGCATAAAAAACCAAATATTCACATTAATACTTTTACCCCCACGTGGCTTTAAATCATCGGCTGAGAATGGATTTGCACCTGGTTTATTTACTACAAAACTACCCGTATTTGCATAGTTGGTTTTATCTGTCCAATTGGCAAAACCCAAATCAAATACTGCATAATTGGTGCTCTTACGGTTGTTTTTCTTTTTGAAATCAATATCAGCCACTACGGTTGTTGAATCATTTTTAGGTGTTTTTAAACGCCTCTTTATGATAAGAATATTACCAACACGAATGGTGTCATTATTCTTCTTTACGCTCATGGAGTCATTGGGGGTTGTTTGCTGAGCAAAAGTTGTTGAAGCTAGTGCACAAAGTGCTGCTAAAAAGTAAAGCCTTTTCATTTGTCTAATTTTATGTTTATAATTATTGATTATTTAGCCGCTATCTCAAAGCCAGCTATTTGTAAGCTATTTCCTGCTTTTATATTTGCTGTACGTTCTACAAATCTTTTTACTTTTCTAAAAAAACCGCCCGCTTTAGACCTTTTTATATCATCCTCATCCATGTACAAAATCTTATTTTCGCTTTTCTCAATTTCAGTAATGGCCAGTGCCTGTTTGTATGTATTTTCCAATGGTACAATATTATCATCCACTACTGCTAACTTAGGTTTTTCTATATTTTTTATTGAAGCTATTTGCTGGTTAGATAAGGCTATTTCAATCCGCTCAGGAACAGCTAAAGTAGATTGCATTTTTTTTACTAACACAAGTTGTTCTTGTTTTTCAATCTTATTTTTTTCTTTAGATACCAACAAGTTTACAGGAGAAATTTTATTATGTATTGCTACAACATTTTTATGATTGTTTGATTGCTTTCTATCGCTATCCATCTCTTCTACAACTGCCAACTCTTCATTTACAATTTCATTTTCTGGTTGTTTTGCCATTTCATTATCTACATCATTGTTTGCTGTTGCTATTGTTTTTTTATTTTTTATTTTTGGCTCAATAGCTAATTCGGATACAATATTGCTTTTCTTGTTAAATACTTTTTCTCCAAAAAACAATGCAAATCCAATCAAAATAGCTGCAGCAGCCCATCTTGCAAACCTAAACACCACCACATTGTCTCTTTCTTTTTTATACAGCAAATGTTTGTGTTCAAATACAATTATTTCATTTGCATCTAATTTTGTTTTAAGCAAAATACCATATTCCCTAGTTACATCTACATTTGTTGCAAGCAATGCATTCACTGATTCCAATTCTTTTACAGCAAGTTCATCATCAAGCTTTAAAAGCAATTTCTCTTGAAATGAGCTATCAAAAATTATTTCTTTATATAGAAAACTTTTATCAGCAAATAAAATTTCTTCTGCAGGAAGTACCGTAGCTTTTATTAAATCAAGTTCTATCCTCAAATCCTCATTTTCTGCTATGAAGTCTTCTACTGCTTTGCGTTCATCTGCCCGCAACTCCCCATCTGCATATAGCAGAAAAAAGTCTTCGTAATTATTTCGGTTGATGAGCATTTTTAAATTCTTTTTTCTTTTAAATAACATTTTCCACTTTCACTATGTATTCTCGCAATTGTAATCTAGCCCTATGCAAGTACACTTTTACCTGGCTTTCATTTAATCCGGTAATCTCTCCAATCTCAGCATAATTATACCCTTCATAATCTTTCAACATTACAAGGCTCCTTTCTTTCTCACTTAACTTGCTTAAGGCTTCTTGCAAAATTCGTTTTGTATTCTGTTGTTGGTGATTGCTCCCCATGGCTGTTTCGCTAAAATCATCTTTAAGTACTATGCGTTTGTTTTTACGAATATGGTCTATCATTGAATTATAAGCCACTGTAAACAAAAAACTTTTGCATTTCAAATTATCTACTTGCAACCTACTAACCCACATTTTTTCGAAAGCTACCTGAACTACATCCTTAGCATCTTCTTCATTCCGAAGATTTTTAAGGATAAAACGATATACATTATCTGCATATAATTTTACACATTCGTTATAGTCTTTTTCTGTCATGAAGTGGTTAATAATCTTAAGAAATAAAGTTACATCAAATTGATTGTTTATAGCTTAACGCAAGTAGGCAATAAAAAGTTACAGATCAGAAAAAAAATATATAGAATAAGTAAATTTTATTTAGAATCGGATAATTAAGCGCATTTTTACAAACTGAATTACGAAA
>JANMGS010000363.1:0-3706 GCA_031374745.1 Ferruginibacter sp.
ATTGTTATCGTTGTTTCGCTGTGTGAAATATTATCCAGCTGTTTACCAGCACTAGTAATAAAACGCCCTCTGCGAAAACTCTTTTACTCCCTTCTCTGCGGTAAAACCCCAAAAACATACCCATTACAAAAAATAACATAAAAAATTGTTATGTATATTAAACCAATTACTTACCTTCATTTTAGCAACAATACCTTTAGGGTGTGTCCGAGCAGAAAGCATATGAAATCAATATTGGCTTTTTTTATTTTATTTTCAGTTAAGCTTTTTGCTCAGGAAAGACCACTATTTACTACTGATGCCCAGATAGTCAAGTGTCATGTTAAAAGTCGCATTAAACACTATACGCCAAATGCTATCACGAGTTATAGTGTAGATTATTTTAACAAACAAGGATTCATGTACAGAAGTGAAGTTTTAAACCCCTATTTTGATATTCCTGTAATTACTACGGAACATTATCAGGATTCCCTAGGAAGAAAATATACATCAACAACAGTGATAAATACGGATACTCTTCCATGGATTGGGTATTTTGAATTTTATGAAGGAAATGCTAAATCAGTAACTGTTTATTATCAGTATAATGAAAATAATAAATTGCACAGGTCGTATTCTTTTGACACAATTTCAAGAAATCTTCTATTTGAGACCTTTTATACTTACAATCCCAAAATGGTAATTAAAAAATGGTATGATAAAAGCGGTCTTATCATAAAAGAAAAATTAGATTCCTTAGAAATAAACAATTTCATTGTAAAATCAGAATACAAGACTTATGATTCGATAGGAAATATACTTTCACATCATTACGAAAATTATGCAAATAAGTATAATTCTGATGGACAATTAATCGAAAGTTTCTATGAAAGTCATAAATGTCCGCGGACGCTTGTTAAGTACAAATATTATAAAAATGGGTTAATAAAGTTAAAGAAAGGAGATAAGTGTCTTCTTGATTGGAATTTCGAATATGAATACTATAAATAACACTTCCGCCAAGAACCTGTTTTCCTAAATTGGGGGCGGACAGGTCAACAGCAAAGCCGGGTTGAGGTTCAGGCAGACGAACAAAGATGCGGCATTTAATTCTTAATATTTATCTTTAACAAAAAGCCAAGGAGCAGTTACGGGCCGAAGTTTTTCAAATTCAACCACATCGCCAATCGCTATTGTTATGCGCAAATTTATTATGAGTAGACTTCTTATTTTGCTGCTGGTGGCCTGTATAACCCCATGCGTAGCCCAAAACACTTTGGAGTTAAAATACTTTTTAGGAATTCCTTTCAAACATTCTTTGGCGACTCAATTGAATTATTTAAAGGAGAGTCAAAAGTTTAATGACATTGCTAGTCGGAAATTCCCTCAAAAAACGATATATAGAACTTCCCTTATCAATCCCAAAGAAATTAACAGCAAGATTGACTCTGTCATCGTAGGAATTATTATCGGTAATGACTCTTCAATAGCAGAACGAAAATCGTACGGCACTTTCAGAATTTTCGTTCAATATTACTATGCAAGTCCGGTTATCAAGAATCTAGAACTCGAACATGTTCGCCATTATTTTGAAAAAAGATATGCTGTATTTGGGCAATTTGAGTATGGAGATGAAAGTAGCCCCATTGAAGAAAGGTTTAGTGGCTACCAATATTATTTCAACAAAAGAGAAAGACTTCCATATCTCGGTGTATTTCGAAGTTCCAACGAGAAGGTTAATAATATTATGATTGAGTTTAGCAGATTGGATAGTGAGTAAAATCTACAAAAAACATCGGTGACTGATTCACAACTATTTTCTTTTAAAAAAAGAAACTCATTTAGAGGCGATTTAAGCTTTGCGGCTTTTTTTATGTTGAAAGAATCTTGGTTTAAACAAATTAGCGACAATTCAAAGTATGTTGGTTTGGTAAGGCTTGGGCTGTGGTTCCGGGCGAAAGGAATTCTAATTCCACACCTTAACAAAGCGCTACCTTTGTACGACACTTTAAATGAGACCTTTACTAATCATACTATTTTTTTGCATTGCATTTTTTGACACTTCCTGTGGACAGAATAAAAATATACAATCTACAAACTCAACCCTTATAACTAAAACTATAGGTAGTAAAGAAAAATTACTCAGAGACATAGTATTTATAAATCAGCTTGCAAAAGTATATGGAGACAGCGTTTTCATAATTGTTGACAGACTATTCCAGACCAAAACTATCGCAGGGGAGTCAGATAAAGATTTAAAAAATGATGGAGAATTTGCGTCTTCATCGTATAAAATTCAATTTCCAATAACTCCATTAGGATGGACAAGTGATTATGAAAATATCTTTTCGACCGAACAAATTTTAGAATTAGACTCGATGATAAACGTCTTTGAGAAAGAGACAACAAATGAAATTGCAATTGTAACTATTGACAGTTCTTGGACAACTGCTGAAAAGTTTGACAGTTTAATTTTGACAATTCATAACAATTGGGGAGTTGGGAAAAAAAATGCAAACAATGGAATTTTAATTGGTGTTAGTACCGGACTAAGAAAAATAAGAATCAGTAACGGCTATGGCATTGAGCAAAAATTAACAGACTTTGAAACTAAAAAAATAATAGACAATTTTATAATCCCAGAATTTAAACAGGCGAATTTTTTTAATGGCACAAAAAAGGGAGTACTAGAATTGATGAAAAAAATGCGATGACAAAGCGTCGTACAATAAAAGGTTTTGTGCAATTGGGGTTCGACGTTGAAGCAATCATCGGCAATGTATACCTAGCTGCCGGCAGACAGGGGCAAGCTTTGGTTTTGGCGGACGGAATTCTCCGCCTTGATTTCCTCACGAACCAAAATCTTACTAAACAAAAAGTAGCTGTAAATTACTAGGTAACCACTACATGAGTTTTAAGAAGGCTAACATAAAAAATATTACAAACAGCTATCGTATGCCAGCATGGTTTGTGAGGAATTGAACCATGGCGTAGAGAATGGCATGGGCTTTTATTTTCTAAAAAAACCATTTGTCTGCCTCTGTTCTCTTTCGCCTGGAAATTGGAATTTCAACCCCGTTGTTTAAAACAAAATGATCCGTTTTTAATGACCCGATATGGTATCTGTTAACCAAGTACGAACGATGGCTTCTGTAAAAACTTTTATCACTCAAAATATCTTCAAAGTAGGCTAAGTTTTTAGATGACAACTCTTGAGAACCGTTTGATAAATGAATAGTACTGTAATTGCGCTCTCCTTCAATATGTGTAATTTGTTTTAATGGCAATCTCAAAGTGCCATTTTGCTGAGGTAATACCAATTGTTGATTTTCCACAGATTGCACATCCAAATTAGCCAAGGCATTCTTAACTTCCAAGCTGTTATTTGCAGACCTGAGCAGACGTTTGATGGCTTCATCCAATTCGCTTTCATTGATTGGTTTTACCAAATAGTCTAACGCATTAAAACGAAATGCCTTAATTGCATAGTGGCTATGCGAAGTGGTAAACACCGTTTGAAAATTGATGTTCTCTATTTGTTGAAGCAGTTCAAACCCCGTCATGTCGGGTAATTCAATATCCAGAAAAACAACATTGGGCTTTATTGTAGCAATTAAGGGTAGTGCATCATTGCCAGTTTTAGCAATGTCTACAATTGCAATTTTGCCTGCATATTTTTGTAGCATGTCATGTAAAATCGTTGCCATAAAGGCATTGTCTTCTACAA
>JANMGS010000379.1:0-3192 GCA_031374745.1 Ferruginibacter sp.
TTCTAGCCATTGCCATACTTGGTTGGCCTATCAATAAATTATCGCCGGAAGTAGCACAAAAAGTAATAGATGGTGCTAGAAGCATCTGCAACGAAGCAGGCATTACACTTGCAGGCGGGCATAGCATAGATTCGCCCGAGCCCATTTTTGGCTTGGCCGTAAATGGAATAGTAGCCATAGAAAACATAAAACAAAACAACAAAGCCCAAGAAGGCGATGTTTTGTTTCTTACAAAACCATTGGGTGTGGGCATACTTACCACAGCAGAAAAAAAAGCTATTTTAAAAGAGGAACATAAAGACCTTGCTGCAAACCAAATGATGCAACTAAATAAAGTGGGTGAAGCACTTGGTAAATTAGCTTGCGTTACAGCCATGACAGATGTTACAGGTTTTGGCTTGCTTGGCCACCTTACCGAAATGGCAGAAGGTAGCGAACTTACAGCGGTTATTAATTTTGCTCATGTACCCGTTATTACCCCAACCATTTTCGATTACATTGCCCAAGGTTCTGTACCGGGCGGCACTACTAGAAACCGAGATAGTTATGGTCATAAAATTGCAACCATTACCGAAGAACAATGGGCTATATTGGCAGATCCACAAACAAGCGGCGGCTTGCTCATTGCGGTAAATAAAAATAAAACAGAAGAAGTTATACAAGTTTTAAACGAAAATGGTTTGAGCAACTTTTTACAGCCAATTGGTTTTATGAAATTACAGGGAGAGAAAGCAGTGGAAGTGGAATAGTACTTTTTAAATCTATACAATTGAATTTATTTTTTTGCAAAATTACTTTTGAATGAAACAAAATTTAATCAACGAACTCCAACACGAAACCTATGCAGCCCTGGCTCCATCCTCGTTGCATGGAATAGGTGTTGTAGCCATAAAAAAAATACCCAAAGGCACCAGAAATATATTTAGTACCAGCCCCATAAACTGGGAGTTATTAAGTTTTGAGGAAGTAGAGCAACTACCAACACATAGCAAATATTTGGTTGAAAATTTTTGTCTGTTTAACGATACACATTATTACGTGCCACAACAAGGTTTTAAAGTAATGGATTTGTGCTATTACCTAAACCACAGCGATACCCCCAATCTTGTTTCCATAAATGAAGGCGAATTTTTTGAAACCATTTGCGATATAGAAGTAGGAACAGAACTGCTTATTGATTACGGCACTTTGGTAGATTCGGATGAATAAAATTATTTAATAAAGTTTCGTAAAAAGAGCTGCAAAAAATAAAGGGCCTAAGAACTTCTTAAACCCTTTAAACCTCTTGAACCTCTTAAACCTTTTGAACCTTTCCCTACCACAACATTGCTTTCGGTACAGGCTTTTCCAATAAATATTTATAAATGAATTGTGTTTTTAAGTTTTGAAAATGCAAGCCCTTATTGCCACCCCAGCCATGGCGGCCGCCACTGTAATTCATCATTTCAAAATCTTTTTTTAGGTCTTGTAATTTACTCTCCAATTGAATGCTGTTTTGCAAATGCACATTGTCATCAATGATACCATGCACAATTTGCAGCATGCCCTTGTATTTATCAGCATAGGTAAGAACCGAGCTTGTTTTGTAGCCTTCCGCATTATCCGAAGGCGTACCCATGTAGCGCTCTGTATAATGTGTATCGTACAAGGCCCAGTCTGTAACACTGCCGCCAGCCATACCGTGTGTAAATACATCTGCACCGTAAGTAAGCGCATAGCAAGTTAAATACCCACCATAACTAAAACCAGTAATACATATTTTTTTTGCATCTGCTGCTCCGTTTTCTATCAGCCATTTTACCATTGTACTATAATCCTTCATTTCCCAATAACCTAGGTTGTGGTACATATAATTTACGCCCTCTTTGCCAAAATGCCCACTGGCCCTATGATCCATGGCTACTTGTATCAATCCTTCTTTTGCATAAAATTGTTGGTTGCCACTTAGCGACCATGTATCCATCACCGTTCCTGCATTGGGCCCACCATAAATAGAAATAAGAACAGGGTATTTTTTTGTTTTGTCAAAATTAATCGGCCAGGTAACTTTCATTGGCAAATCGTACAACCCGTCATCGCTTCTTACTCGTACGATTTCTGTTTTTGCCAATAGGTAATCATTCATTTCTGCTCTTTTGCTATCCGCTATTTCTTTTATAATTTTTCCTTTGTTATCTACCAATGCCATTTTGGTGGGCGCACCCACATTGTTGTAACTCGTAATAAAATAACTGCCATCTGGCGATAAATTAATGATGCCATGATTGTATTCGCCAAAAGTTAAACGTTGCATATTATTGCCATCAAAATTTATGCTGTAGAAATCTTTGCGTGCCGTATTTTCTTTGCTACGTGCCGTAAAATAAATTTTCTTTTTTGCCTCGTCTATATAATTTACATCAGTTACTGTAAATTTTCCGGGTGTGATGGCATTTATAAATTTACCATTCATTTCATACAAGTACAAATTGTTCCAACCTGTTTTATCACTTTCTAAAATAAAGTTTTTATTGTTGGCTAGCATGTGAAGGCGTTCGTAACCATCTTGCAATTGTATCCATGTTTTTTGTGTTTCATCGTACACTTCTTTTTTGTTTCCACTTGTTGGGTCTACTGCATATATTTTTAGGTTGTTCTGTTTTCTATTCATCCATTGCACCCAAAGCGATGCCCCATCATTTGTCCAATAGGGCGTGCCAAAATATTGGTCATCTTGTGCATTAAAATCTGCCCAAACAACAGGCCCACCTTCAGGCTTCACCAATCCCACTTATACAGTGGGGTTTTTATCGCCCACTTTTGGGTATCGTACCGGTTCTAAGTATCCATGTGCACCAGGAGCATCGGTAATGGTAAAAGGCGTAACAGGTGCGTCATCGGTTCTAAAAAATGCAATGCTTTTGCTATTGGGGCTCCACCAAAAACAGCGGTAGCGAGATGCCCTGCCCAATATTTCTTCTGTATATACCCAACTAGCATACCCGTTTAAAATAACATCGCTGCCATCGTTTGTAAGTCGGGTTTCTTTTTGGGTGGCTATTTCTACAGTGTATAATTCATTCTTTTTGGTATAGGCTATATACTTTCCATCTGGGCTAAGGGTGGGGTTGGTTTCTACCAACGTATCTTTTGTGAGTTGTATGTCTTCTGTTTTCTTCCTCAGGTATACATCTTTGTTTTTGATTATGATTT
>JANMGS010000385.1:0-4663 GCA_031374745.1 Ferruginibacter sp.
AATTATTTTAATGCAATACCTACTGATAGTTTGCCTTTGTATGAAACAGAAGTAGAAATTGGTCAGCTAATCGTTTTTCCGAGAGCAAGCAGAGATGCAGAGGAGTATTGTAAAGAACAACTAGCAGGATATAAAGTTGCTATTGAAGCAGGAAGAAAAGATTTTAAAAGAGCTGCTGCAGATTATTCCGACGAGCCAAGTGCAAAAGAACGCTTTGGGCAAATGGAGGTAAATAGAAACCAAAAAACCATTGATCCTACTTTTTTGGCAAAGTCATTTACGCTCAAAGAAGGCCAAATATCCAACCCTTTTAAAAGCAAATTTGGGTATCATATCATACAATTGGTAAGTAGAAATGGTGACGATGCATTGGTAAGGCATATCATAAAAATACCAAAAGTTACGGGTATAGAATTAAAAGAGGGGTTTGAAAAATTGGATACTGTTAGGGCAAAATTAATAGCTGGAACATTGGATTTCGGAGGAGCAGTGAGCAAATACAGTGATGACGAGAGTAGCAAATTTACCGCAGGAATGTTGCAAAATCAAAGTGGTAGTACATTCCTTACCATAGACCAATTGGACAAGGAAATGATACCTATACTAAAGAATTTGAAACCAGGCGGTTTTTCGCAGCCAATGGAGTACACAGACCCATCTGGCAAAAGGGGCGTGAGGATCGTTTACTTAAAATCGCAAACAGACCCACACAGAGAAAATTTAAAGCAAGATTATAGTAAAATTTCCGAAAAAGCATTGGCACAGAAAAAAGAAGGGGCGTTGGAAAAATGGTTTAGCAACAAATTAAGTGCTTACTATATTATGATAGACCCAGAATACAGAGATTGCGAAACGATGAAAATCTGGGTAGATGCGATGAATACTAAGAAATAGGTATTAGGCATAAGATGGTAGATTTAAGACATAAGATATAAGACAAGAAATGCCAACTTTAAAGAGTTGGCATTTCTTTTAATGGTTTATCTTCGTAGGAATTCGCTTGTAGGAATTCGCCTGTGGCGAATTCTAATTCTTGCACATGCGAATTCAATCATTTCCGACAAGTGAATCCTGATATTTACCATCGGCGAATTATTAAACAGTAAAATAAAAACAAAAATTGATAGATAAAAAAAACGCAGTAAAAGAAGATGAAAAAGCTGTTTTGGTAGGCCTTATTCAAAACGACCAAACAGATGTTCAGGTAAACGAATACTTGGATGAGCTAGAGTTTTTGGCAGAAACGGCTGGCGTGCAAACCATAAAAAGATTTACACAACGGCTAAAACACCCAGATGCAAGATCGTTTGTAGGAAAAGGAAAACTAGAGGAAATTAGAAAGTATGTTTTATCTAAAGGAATTACATTGGTAATTTTTGATGATGAACTTACAGGTTCGCAAATACAGAATATAGAAAAAGAATTGAACACAAAAACGATAGATAGAAGCGATTTGATTCTGGATATTTTTGCTAGCAGGGCACAAACGGCACAGGCTAGAACACAGGTGGAGCTTGCGCAATACCAATACATACTCCCTCGCCTGAAAGGTATGTGGAAACATCTGGAGCGCCAGGGTGGCGGTATAGGAAGCAGAGGTCCTGGAGAAACAGAAATAGAAACGGATAGGCGTATTGTAAAGGATAAAATAAGTGTGTTAAAAAAACGCTTAGAGGATTTTGACAGGCAATCTTTTACCCAAAGAAAAGAACGGGGTGAATTTATACGTGTAGCGTTAGTCGGCTACACCAATGTGGGCAAAAGCACCATCATGAATGGGCTGAGCAAAAGCGAAGTGTTTGCAGAAAATAAATTATTTGCAACCTTGGATACTACTACCAGAAAATGTGTATTTGAACAAACCCCTTTTTTGCTAAGCGATACGGTAGGATTTATTCGCAAGCTTCCGCATCATTTGGTAGAAAGCTTTAAAAGTACATTGGATGAAGTAAGGGAAGCAGATGTATTGTTGCATGTAGTGGATATCTCTCACCCCCAATACGAAGAGCAATTGGATGTGGTAAATAAAACCCTTGCAGAACTGGGCTGTTCTGATAAACCCACGGTTACCATATTTAATAAAATGGATAGATTTGAGGAAGTTACTTTTGATAAATGGTTGGAGGAGGATGTAAAGAAACAGATATTAAGAGAATTAAAAGAGCGCTGGGAAGAGAGTACCAAAGGAAACTGTGTATTTGTATCGGCTATAGACAAGAAGAACTTTGATGTGCTTAGGCAAACGATATTAAATAAAGTGAGGGAAATGTATCAAATAAGATACCCTTACAAAGCAGAATATTTTTATTGAGCTGAGCATGAATAAAAAGTATAAATGGCATAAAATAGCCGATAATATGGAGGAAATGGGGCTTTCGAGCGAAGGAATGATAGAAATAGAAGTGAGTGGTAAAAGAATCTGTGTTGTGTTTAATAGAGAATCTTTACATGCTTGTGCAGCCAAGTGCCCGCATGCTGGTGGAAACATGAGCCACGGATATGTAGATGCATTGGGCAATATTGTATGCCCCTTGCATAGATACAAATTTGCTTTGGCCAATGGAAGGAACGTGAGTGGGGAAGGATATTTCTTAAAAACGTATCCAATAGAAAAACGAGAAAACGGCATTTTTATAGGGATAGAATCAGGTGGAATATTTAATTGGTAAAATAGTTGCAAGAATATTTTTTTTTGACTTAAAAATCTTTATTTTTGCATCCCGCTAAGAAATTAGATGGGAGATTCCTACTTAGTCCCTACGTTTATGTAGGGAGTAGAGCATCGAAGACATATTCCTACTTAGCTCAGTTGGTTAGAGCATCTGACTGTTAATCAGAGGGTCGCTGGTTCAAGTCCAGCAGTGGGAGCAAAGAAGTCAACAGCAATGTTGGCTTTTTTTATGCCCTAAAATCAGTTGGTTAGAGCATCCCGACTTGAAAGTCGAGAGGGTCGCTGGTTCAAGTCCAGCAGTGGGAGCAAAGAAGTCAACGGAAATGTTGGCTTTTTTTATGCCCTAAGCTCAGTTGGTTAGAGCATCCCGACTTGAAAGTCGGGAGGGTCGCTGGTTCAAGTCCAGCAGTGGGAGCAAAGAAGTCAACAGCAATGTTGGCTTTTTTTATGTGCATAAGTCATTTTATGAAAAAAGAATTAATCATTTTGGAATTTTTCAATAATGTTTGGGATAGTATAGACATATTTAATGCTAGTTAAGGTTTGTTAAGTTGGGTCGGCTGTTCTACCAAGCCTCGGCGTCGTACGAGAGGATACGATGGGCTTTCACGACGTAGCGAGGTGACCAACGAAGTAGCTCAACAGAAAGTGCAAATTACCGCTCTGCCATTTTCCTTAACAACCGCATATGCGAAACCACACCTCCCCAATAGCTGGTTTGGTTAGGGGTTATGCCATTTTCATTTAACAGCTTGTATAAAATTTTATTAAGCTGGGGGTAATAAATATGATGTACATGCGGGAAAAGGTGGTGGGCTATATGGTTGTTAAATCCTCCCAAAACAAAATTGGCAGGTTCGCTAAATGGATGCATGTCATTAGAACTTTTTATTTGATTCATAAGCCATGAAGTATTAATATAACCTTCTTCATCAGTAGTTGGGTATGCCGTATTCTCTACATGATGTGTCATAAAAAAGGTGAGCAATAAAAACAATGATTGAAAAATATGCATAAATAAAAATGCAGCTAGTACTGTGTACCATGGAAAGTGGCTAAATTTAATCGGCAAAAAAATTAGTGATAAACAATAAAAAAGTTTTTGCGAAAAAAAGTAACCATGTTGTATAAATTTTTTCTTTTTATTACCATCAGCTTTGGAAAAATGTATAACAAAATCTTTTACAAAAATCCAAAATAAAGAATAACAAGTGTAAGCTATAGGAGCATAATAATGTTGAAACTTATGATACCATTTATATTCGCTGTTTGGTATTACACGTATAAGTGTAGATATTTTTAAATCCGTATCATAGCCTTCCACATTGGGTGCATAATGATGGGAAAGTATATGCCGTTGTTTCCAAGTTTGTGCATGAGCACCCACCATTGAATAAATGATAGTAAAACAAAAATTATTTATCTTTTTACTTTTGAAAATTGTATTGTGTGCAAAATCATGCGAAAAATTAAATGCAAAAAGTAAAATTATAAAACCATAAGCAACAAAACAACCTATAAATGCTACAGGATTATAGAGTGTAAACAATACTGCATAAAGTAAACCTGCAATTGGTAGATACAGAAAAAACTTAAGCCAAATAAGCGTAATAAATTTTATTGGGTTTGGCTTTAATCCCTCATCTACTTTGCGATAAATAAGTTTTAGCAAATCGCTGTCTTGGGCAATATAAATATGTTTATCTTTCATAAAGAAGCGGTTTAGGTTGTTTATAATTACCCATTGCTTTTAAAAATCTAAAGTGCGATGCTAAAGATTTGTAGTAGGGCATTTCCATATAGGTTAATCCGTGTTTACTTGCAAGTGATTTAAAAATGGGCAGTAATTTTAAATAATGTACATGGCTTACATGTGGCAACAGATGATGTAATGCATGTGCATTAAAACCACCCAAAGTCCAATTTAAAAAAGTACTATCAGCGTTATAATCTACAGAAGTACAAAGCTGCAATTTTGGCCAACTCATTTCT
>JANMGS010000418.1:0-10315 GCA_031374745.1 Ferruginibacter sp.
TGGTCCTAAAGCCTGCAGGTTTACTTCTAAATTCTCTTTCGATTCCTATAACAGCTCCAATAATAAAAGCAAATGTTACTTGTGCAGCTTCCGTAGCATAGGTCATCATTTCCATGTTAAATAAATTTATTTTACAAGATAAATAATACTAATGACATTTGAAATAATCAAAAGGCTCTTTGCAATCATTGCATTGGTACAATGCTTTGCAAGCGGTGCTACCAAATTGGCTTAGTAATTTTGTATTAGGCGATTTGCATTGTGGGCATTCGGGTGAACCTTCCGATAAATCTTTTGAATACTTTGGCGGAGCTATGCCATAAGCTTTTAATTTTTCTTTGCCAGCTTCGGTCATCCAATCAGTTGTCCAAGCGGGTGAAAGTACAGAAGTAATTTTTATCTTTTTATAGCCGTTTTCAAGCAACTTAAATCTAATATCCATACTTATTGCATCCATGGCAGGGCAGCCGCTATAGGTCGGTGTGATGATGATTTCTATTTCATCATTATTTATTTTTACATCCCTTACAATTCCTAAATCTAAAATAGAAAGAACAGGAATTTCGGGGTCGCAAACCTCTTCCAATATTATCCATATTTTTTTATTGGTATCCTGCATAAATGTAAGTTAAAGCAATGGTATCAAAAGCAGCATGACAAAAAATAGCATACCACATGTTTCTTTTAAAATAGAGCATCAATGCATGATATACCGACCCTGCAATTAGCGCATTTAATACGCCTATTGCACCAAGTTGAATATGGTAAAGCCCAAATATAATATTGGTTATAATGAAACTCATTAGAGTAGCTTTTGGGGTAGCAAACATTTTTTCAATAGTAGAAAAAATGTATCCATGAAAAACCAACTCTTCATAAAGCCCACCAATAACCCAACCCATAATTACCATGAAAATATACATGGGCGTATTATTTTTAATTGTGGCAAAGTCTTCTAAATTTACTTCGGGTAAATCAACAAATTTACCAAGTAGCGGAAAAAAAATATGGGTGGTAAATAAGAAAAGAAGAATACCAGCTAAAGACCCAATAAAAAAAGAATGGAAGGTGATTTTTTTAAAACTAAAATAAATATTCGTAAAGTTTTCAGCATTGCTTTTTAACGCCAGCCATATTAAACCAACTATTGGAATTGTATAAAGAAAAGGCAAGGGCAAAAAACTATAATGCGGAAATATTACAATTACTCCTATTATAAAAAGCGATATGGCAATTTTTTTAAGTTGCATATTCATTAATTTTTACCATTCCGCACCAGGATAAACCCTTTGCAAGTATTGCATTTCCGCCAATATATATCCAAGCTTTTCGGTATGCGTACCATTCTTACCTCCTGTTTGCATAAAAATAGCTCTCTCCCAACCTCCCCCAAAAGGGGAGGAGATGGTTGCTTCATCAAAAACAGCTTTCACTTTTTCCATCCAGTCGTTTTTTAAATCCACCATGTTGGGCGCTATACCTTCTTTTTGCATGGCCATTTCATAATCAGTAGGCATAAAAAGTTCTCCCGTATATTGCCAAAGTGCAACTGCTGCTTTTTGCATTCTTTCATGACTTTCCGTTGTACCATCACCCAATCTTATTACCCATTCGCTGCTCCATTTTACATGGTAGGTTACTTCTTTCAATGATTTTGCAGCAATGGCAGCAAGTTGTTCATCTTTACTATGCTGCAATTTTTCGAACAATAAATATTGATATACACTAAAAAAGAATTGTCGTAAAATAGTTTGTGCCCAGTCTCCATTTTCTTGTTCAACTAATAATGGATTTTTAAATTCACGTTCTGTTCGTAGATATGCCAAGCTGTCTTCTGTTGCTTCCCCACCAATTAGTTTTGCAGCATACTGATAAAAATTTCTACTCTGCCCAATCAAATCCAAGGTAATATTTGTAATGGCAATATCTTGCTCAAGTATAGGACCATGCCCGCACCAAGCGCCGTTTCTTTGCGTTAGAATTAGGGTGCTGTCGGCTAGGTGAAGTATAAAATTGACTAGTTGATTAGTTGATTGGTTGATTAAGGGGTTCATTATTTTCAGCTTTCTTTTTTAGTTAAGTTATTTTCTTTTTGCATAGAAGTTCTTAAAAAATTAATATATCCATTTAGCAGTTTAGCCGTTTCGTCTATATCCATTTTGAAAGTTGTCAGCTCTTCTTTGTTAATATACTCTGTATCCATAGCGTCTATTAAATGATTCCATGTTTCACTTAAAGAACCTCTCCCCATCATACAATAATTTATTTTATCCTTGTATGTAAACTTTCCATGTCCCTCGGCAATCATAGAAGATACACCTCTTGAAGAACGAATCAATTGATCAGTTAATCTAAACTTTTCTTCTGGTGGAAAACTTTTGACTAAATTCCAAATACGAATTTTTAGTTTTCTAGCAGATTTCCAAACATCTAAGTCTGTAAAGCTTTGATGCGCATTACTACTCATTATTAATTAATTTAAACGTTTAAATAATTTAATGAATTAGAATCTAAAGAAATGGTCACAATCAACTATTCAACCAATCAAACAGTCTACATATGCCCCACTTCATCTGGTATCTCATAAAAAGTAGGATGACGATAAATTTTATCCGCAGCAGGTTCATACAATTCGCCCGCTTCATCGGGGTTACTTGCATGAATGTATTTGCTCTCCACAACCCATAAGCTTACACCCTCTTGCCTACGGGTATATACATCACGAGCATTTTCTATGGCCATGGCTGCATCTGCTGCATGAAGACTGCCAGCATGTTTATGGTCCAAGCCTTGTTTGCTACGAATAAAAACTTCCCAAAGCGGCCAAGCTGTTTCAGCCGTATTTGGCTTAGTCTCTCCACCAGCATTTTCTTCGCCACCAAAATCGCCGTAGTAATATTTTTGAATGTATGTTTTCATAAAACTATATTTAAATTATCCTTCAATAAAATTTGCTTGATGTACCACCTTAAAATTTAAAGAGTTTGCAATAAAACACAAGTCATTTGCTTTTACATGTAGTTCATCGGCCATTTCTTTTTGTTCTATATTTTTTAAACCAATAGTTGGGTATAATGTTATTGAAGTAAATTTTCCTCCGCCATCTGCGGCTTCTTCCATTATTCCTTTTGCATTATCTGTATATGTTGTTACTACAATGCCAGCATCGCTACACAAATGCAAATACCAAAGCATGTGGCAACTACTAACAGATGCCAATAACAATTCCTCTGGATTGTGCTTGCGACCATCCCCTAAAAAAGATGGGTCTGAAGAAGCCATAATAATTTCTTTTCCCTCTATAACAATTTCATGGCTTCTTTCATACGATTTATAACCACTGGTTCCCTGGCCTTTATTACCAGTCCAATTTACTGTAATCGAATAATTGTGTACATGCATTTTGCTATTGCTTCAATTCAAAAAATACTGGTTAAATTATCAAGCAGCTCGCATAGTATCTCCTGTGGAAGGATTTAGGGAGGTTGCCTTCTTCTTTGCATAAGCAACCGCCGCTTCTCTCACCCAAGTCCCTTCTTCATGTGCTTTTTTTCTAGCATCCAATCTTTGTTTGTTGCACTGGCCATTTCCTTTCACCACATTCCAAAACTCATCCCAATTTATTTCACCAAAATCATAATGGCCCCTTTCTTCATTCCATTGTAGTTTATCATCGGGCAATGTCATGCTAAGCACTTTTACCTGCTGCACCGCCATATCTATAAATTGTTGTCTAAGCTCATCATTGCTTTTTCTTTTTATTTTCCACTTCATGCTTTGGTCATTATTGGTGCTTTCGCTATCCTTCGGCCCAAACATCATTAAGCTTGGCCACCACCATCTGTTGATGGCATCTTGGCACATGGCTTTTTGCTCAGGGGTACCATTACTAAGCACCATCAATGTTTCAAAACCTTGCCGTTGGTGAAAACTCTCTTCCTTGCAAATGCGCACATTTGCACGAGCATAAGGCCCATAAGAAGTTCTACAAAGCATTACTTGGTTTAAGATGGCAGCACCATCTACAAGCCATCCTACTGCACCCATATCTGCCCAAGTAAGCGTAGGATAGTTAAAAATAGAAGAGTATTTTGCTTTTCCGCTATGCAAATCGTCAATCATTTGCTCACGGCTCGTACCAAGGGTTTCAGCGGCAGAATATAAGTACAAGCCATGCCCTGCTTCATCTTGCACTTTAGCAATCAGAATCGCTTTTCTTTTTAAGGAAGGCGCTCTGCTTATCCAATTTCCTTCTGGTAGCATACCCACTACTTCGCTATGTGCATGCTGGCTTATCTGGCGCACATTGGTTTTTCGATAAGCATCAGGCATCCAATCTTTGGGCTCTATTTTTATTTCGTTGTCTATTTTATCTTGAAATGCTTTTTCTAAATCATGTAATTGCATAGCACAAATTTTATAATGTAAAAATACAAAAAACTAACAAACGTTAGTAAAAATGAATAAAAAGTTATTTTTTTTGGCGGTCAAGTTTATATCATCAATCAGCATTTGTTCGGGCTGTCTGTAGTAGTCTTGCACGCAACTCCATAAAACTTCAAAATATTTTTGTGCAAGAGCTACTACTGTCCATCCCGCCGCTCGTCGGCAGTATATCTTTTTTCAACAATTAATAGGCTGCTTTATTATAATTTGATGCTTTTGCAAGTTTCAATAATCAAAGTATCTTTTCTTATATAATCAAAACAGGTAGTGTTTATTATTTTTATTACAGAATCGCCAACGCTTATTTTATCTTTATAACTGTCAAATGCTTTATCTATATAGGTAAACTCTTTTCCATTAGTTGTTTTCACATCTACATAGTAATTACCATTTTCTTGTTGTTCAATTTTTAATATACATGCTCTAAAAGCGACCTCTAAATCATTCTCAGGTTTTAAATGACAAGAGTAAATAATTGTTAACAAACAGCTTGTTAAAATATAATATTGCATTTTCTTCATATCATATCATGCCTTTTTGTATTTCGTTTACTTCGCTTTAATCTTCTACTTTTCCCTCTCCCCTTCGGGGAGAGGATAGGAGAGGGGCTTCAATCTCCCAGGTTTCCTCCCCCTTTGGGGGAGATAGAGGGGGCCTTTCGCTAATCCTCTCCTTTTCCCTCTCCTTTTCGGGGAGAGGATAAGAGTGGGGCTTCAATCTCCCAGGTTTTCTCCCCCTGTGGGGGAGATAGAGGGGGCTCTTCGCTTAATTCTTCTCCATTTCTCTCTCCCCTTCGGGGAGAGGATAGGAGTGGGGCTTCAATCTCCCAGGTATTCTCCCCCTGTGGGGGAGCTAGAGGGGGCCTTTCGCTTTAATCTTCTACTTTTCCCTCTCCCCTTCGGGGAGAGGATAGGAGTGGGGCTTTTCCTCCCCCTGTGGGGGAGATAGAGGGGGCCGCCTACTTCACATCAAAATCCACTACCACCCTTTCTGTCAGCGGATGACTCTGGCAGGTAAGAATAAAACCCTGCTCCACTTCTTCCTCTTCCAAAGCATAGTTTACATCCATATACACTTTACCTTCTATAAGTTTTGCCCTACAGGTGCAGCATACGCCACCCTTACACGCATAAGGCAGGTCTGCACCTTGTGCAAGTGCAGCATCCAATATACTATCCGACTTATAACCGAGCGCAAATTCAAAACTTCTTCCATCAAGCTTTATGCTAATATTGCTTTTCAGGCTATTATCAACCTCCGTTGCCACCTGCTTATTGTCTACTGCCACCTGTTTTCCTCCCGGTGTAGTAAACAATTCATAATGTATATTGGTTTTAGGGAGACCTTCTTTTTCTAAAAATGCCGCTGCGGCAAAAATCATTTCCTCAGGCCCACAAATATATGCTCCATCAAATATTTTAAAATGTAGTAAATGTTTTAGCGCATGTAGCTTGTCTGCATTTATTCTTCCATAATTAATATCAGAATCCGTTCTTTCCCTGCTCAAAATATGGATACAATTAAAACGCTCCATAAACTTATTTTTGAGCGCTTCTATCTCTTCAAAAAAGATAATAGAACCCCTGCTTTTGTTGCTATAAATTAGTGTAAAGCTGCTATCAGCCTTTGTTTTAAGCGTGTGTTTTATAATAGAGATAATAGGCGTAATGCCACTACCCGCAGCAATGGCGAGATAATTCCCCATTTTATTTTTAGTGGTAAACCTTCCAGTAGGTGGCATTACTTCTAATAAATCTCCTGATTTTAATGCCTCGTTTGCATAACTAGAAAACACGCCACCATCCATTTTCTTAATGGCCACTTTCAATTCATTTTCATAAGGTGCATTGCATATAGAATAAGAGCGGCGAACCTCATTCCCATCAATTGTTTTTTTAATGGTTATGTTTTGTCCTTCATCAAAATGAAATATTTCTTTCAATCCTTCTGGAATAATAAAACTTACAGATACACAATCTGCCGTTTCTTTTTTTACCTCTTTTACTTTTAGTGTATGAAAATGTGTTGCCATCTTATTTAATAATTCCGGTTAGTAAATGTTGAACCATGTTTTCTTCTAAAATTTCAATGCTAAATTCACTTTTATGGCTATGTAAAAACTCCAAACCCCTTACCGCAGAGAGTATAGTGAGAACCGTTATTTGGGGATGTAATGTTTTGAATAACTTTTTCTTTATCCCCTCGTTTATAATTTCTATAAAAGAATTCTCATAGGCCTTTCGCTGTATCAAAAACTCAACCAATTGTTTTTTTGAAAGTTGTTTCCATTCGTGATTAGAAACAAAAACATTGTCAAAGTTTGTATATATTTTTTGAATATGAAAACGAATTAGTTTAGTTAATTTAAGTACGGCATTTTCATTAGAGCCTATGATTAAATTCATGTATTCTGTAAAATCTTTTGCTACACCAAAACAAATCTCTTCTAATAACGCTGCCTTAGAGTCAATGTGATTATACAAACTGGGGGCTTCTATATCCATTGTTTCAGCAAGTTCACGCAAAGAAGTTGCTTTAAACCCTTTTTTCCTAAAAAGAGCAGATGCATTTTTTAAAATCACATCTTTCTTAGTGCCGTTTGCTAATGCTTTTATTTTTGCCATAATAGTTTTGCAAAACTAACGGTTATTAGTATTTATTGGGAATTAATTATTTGATTTATTTCGGTGTTCTATAAATAATTCATTAAACTTTTTCTACAGCAATTTTATTTTTGCCCAGGTAAGTAATTAATACATTTATTTTATCACCAACCTTTACATTCTCTTCAAAAGCTATTTTGGCTTGTATCTTATTTCCTACAATATTTAAATGTAAACCATGTGGTGTTATCTTAAACACCTCGGCTTCTATGGGTGTTTTGGTTTTAAAAAGTTTCACGGCATGTTCAAATTCAGGAATGTATTTATTATTAAACAACGAAGCGAATATTTTTTCCTTCTTTTCAATATTTTCCAAAGAGAAATTTACTTGTTCATTTAAATCTACTTCTGCTGGTACAATTTGCCAAGGCGAAAATGGTACAGGAAAGAATAAATAACTATCTATCTCTTTTACAAAATATTTATCGTCTACTTGTTTAAGGTATCCAATAAATTTATTATTAAGTAAGCTCTTATTTATAAGTACATCCAATAGATTATTGTACAAAAATTCTGTACCCACTGCTACCATCCTATCGCCCCTATCAGATAATTTTACCTGAAAACTCACCACATCGCCTACCATAAAATGATGCGTTTTTTTGATGAGCCTTTTTTCTTTCATTTCTTTTTGTGCTTTATCGTCAATACTTGCACGCACGGTTTTCTTCTTGTTGCCCTCTTCATATTCAATCATAGCATAGCCCTTATGATGGTTTATAAATGCTACGGTACCTTGTATTGTTTGGCTCATGTTATAAATTTTAGTAAAGGTATTTGTAAAGTGGAGTAAGCTAAGAGAAAAAAGGAGAAAAAGAGAAAAAGAGAAAAAAAGAGTTTAAGCATATGCATCTCTTTCTCTCTTTTATGCTCTTAGCTTACTTCTCTTATTTCTCTCCCTTCCTCCCTTATGCTCCTAGCTTATTTCTCTCCTTTTACCTCTTAGACCTTACAACCTCAACTCCTCACTCGGGTCCCAATAATATTTTTCAAAGTCAACAATCTTCTCATCTTTTACTACAATCTTTTCTTTAAGTAATAATTCTTCCATTAATGTTGGTGTAGCAAAATGATGTTTGCCTGTAAGCATACCTTGCCTGTTTACAACCCTATGAGCAGGCACTTTGGGCTTTTGGTTGTGGGCCGCGTTCATAGCCCAGCCTACCATGCGTGCAGATAAAGCTGTACCAAGGTATTTCCCAATGGCACCATAAGAGGTAACCCTTCCCTTTGGTATTTGCCTCACCACATCATATACATCATCAAAAAATGTAAAAGTGCCGTCGGCTTTTTTAAGATTCTTTGCCATTGTTCTTTATAGTTTTCATTATTATAACAGGAGGCCTATGCAATAACAATTCTTTTCTTTTTGCAGCATTTACTTTTTCATAACTGTACGGACAGTGCATGCAACCACTACCACAGCACTCGCCACGCTTTAAATGATAGGCAGAAGTTAAAACCATTAACCCATCTTTATTGAAATAAAAATCTTCTCCTTCAATTAAGTTGCTCATCATTAAATGTCATTTTCTGCTACCAATTCTTCTTGTAACTGTTTGTCTAAGTCTGCCAATACTTCGGGCAAGCGAAACTTGAGGTAATGAATTTTTTTACTTCCTGCAATATCCAAACTTTCGTAATGTGTTTTTATTTGTAATGCAGGAGCTATTTCCGAAGACGCATATACATCGGCAGAGTCAGCCAGCAAATTGAGCCCATATTTTGCAATTACCTTTTTTGTAAAGCGATACAAATGGGGTGAATCAGTCTTTAAATGTACGGCACCTCCTCGTTTTAATATTTGTTGGTATTGCCTCAAAAATCTCGGATGCGTAAGCCTTTTCTTTGCTTTAGAAATACGCAGTTGGGGGTCAGGAAACGTTATCCAGATCTCATCTACTTCTTCGGTATTAAAACAATAAGAAAGCGCTTCTATCTGTGTGCGCAAAAAGGCTGCATTGGTAAGCCCAGTGTCCAACGCTTTTTTTGCACCGATATACATTCTGTTTCCCTTTATGTCTACCCCAATAAAATTTTGGTTGGGGTACAAAGTTGCCAGCCCAACGGTATATTCCCCCCTACCGCATGCAAGCTCCAGTATAATCGGGTTTTCGTTGTTAAAATGTTGCTGCCATTTACCCTGCATATCTGTTGGCTTCTCAAATACATTGTCAAATTCTTTTATTTGCGCAAAGCGAAGTAGTTTTTTTTGTGCCATTGCTGCAAATATAAATAATGGTTAGCATAGAAGCCACAGAGCCACAGTTCGGTTAATAAAAATTCAAACCTACTTTTAAAATGGCAGTTAGCTAAGATGCATTTTTCTGTGCATCTGTGGCAAAGAAATCAGAAGCCACAGCGCCACAGTTTGGTTTATAAAAATTCAAAGCTTCTTTTAAAATGTCAGTTAGCTAAGATGCATTTTTCTGTGCATCTGTGGCAAAGAAATCAGAAGCCACAGCACCACAGTTTGGTTTATAAAAATTCAAAGCTTCTTTTAAAATGTCAGTTGGGTAAAATGTATTTTTCTGTGCATCTGTGGCAAAGAAAAATATTATAGCATTCAAACCTTCTTTCAAAATGGCGGTTAGCTAAAATGCATTTTCTGTGCGTCTGTGGCAAAGAAATCAGAAACATTGAGCCACAGATTGGTTTATAAAAATTCAAAACTTATTTTAAAATGGGAGTTAGCAAAAAATGCATTTACTGTGCATCTGTGGCAAAGAAATCAGAAGCCACAGAGTCACAGATTGGTTTATAAAAATTCAAACTTTCTTTTAAAATGACCGTTAGCCAAAATACATTATCTGTGCATCTGTGGCAAAGAAATCAAAAGCCACAGCACCACAGATTGGTTTATAAAAATTCAAACCTTCTTTTAAAAATGGCAGTTAGCTAAGATGCATTTTTCTGTGCATCTGTGGCAAAGAAAACATTATAGCATTCAAACCTACTTTTAAAATGGCAGTTAGCTAATATGCATTTTCTGTGCACCTGTGGCAAAGAAAAACATTACAACATTCAAACTTTATTAAATTTGCAAAAATGATTTACACACCAAAAACTACATTATTATTTTACAGTATCATCACTCTTTTGTGCTGCGGCAAAATTATCTCAGCATGTAAAAACAATACCCAACCAACCACCCAACCAATAACCAACCTTGGGAGATTCTTATTTTTTGATAGACGACTTTCCAT